>JANQIV010000158.1 GCA_028282005.1 Melioribacteraceae bacterium
CAGCCTTTTTATTACCGAAAATGTGTTAACTCTCACAATGGTTAAATAGAAGCTCTCTACGAAACACACAAAAGTTGTCTTTGTCTTATTTTGATTGTAATTTAAAGCATTCAAAATTCTTTGGGATGAAAATAATATGGACACTAAATCACGGTCTGTTTTATTTATCATTCTTACATTACTCCTCTTTTATTCTAATGTAAAGCCACAAACAACACTCATCGATTTTGGTGTGTCGGCCAGTGAAAATTCTTTCGGACTGGAAGGATGGAACATACTACTATTAAGTTCAAATCAAAGCTATACTGCTGATGGTAATGGCGGTGTTGTTACTTCTAACGCTGACGAATTTTCTGATTTCAGGGGTATACGGGGAACACCTCGTCATTTTGAGTTAGGTGAAAGAATTGCAGTAACTTGGTACAATAACTCTGATGAAGTTTACTACTTTACCGCACGAATTAGTTTCACCGACAACGACCAACCAAACGGTGGGTCATCGGAAGGTAATTGGTATACGATGCGGAGCTATCTTGATTACCGGGAGACTTTCTCCGAAATTCAGCCTCAAGGGACAGTTATTACAGTTTTTAATATTACTGATTCAGGCGTACACAAAAGTGACGATTCGTTTTCTCTGATAAATATTAATCTTGCGATTGAATGGGGAGAAACATACCCGAAACAAAATTTAGTTTGTGAAAAAATTGAGATACTTGACGATGCTGATATTGAAGCTCCCAATCCTCCAACCGGAGTAATAGCCACAGCTTTATCAGATTCAAAAATTGAATTAAATTGGAATGAGCCAGCAGACAATGTCGGGGTAGTTGAATATTTGATCTACCTAAACGGTAAGGTTGAAGGATACAGCAGATCAAACACTTTTACTTGTGTTTTTCTTGAATCATCCACCGAGTATAACTTTACTGTCTCGGCTTTAGACAATGTAAGAAATGAAAGTGCACAATCAACACCGGTTTCAATTACTACTCAAAATTTTCGAGGTGACGGAACAGTAATAAATCCAAAAGGAATGAATTATCTCGGTGCATTTGTTATGCCGGAAGGATTTAGCTGGGGAGGTGAAGCAGTGGCTTACAATGTTGACGGCGACGGAGGCCAAACCGGGAGCGGCTCGGTAGATGGTTACCCTGGATCAATGTTTGTGACTAATTTAAATCAGCCTGAATTTGGTTTGGCGGGAGAAGTATCAATACCTGCTCCGGTTATTTCAGCCGATAAAAATTTAGAAAATCTGAATGAAGCAACGGTTCTCCAAACGCCAACAGATATAAGGCCTGCAAGCGTCAATAGTTGGGATTATGTTGATATCTGGCGAACCGGTTTGGAATATGTTTCATCCGAAGGAAGACTTTATAGCTCGTGGAGCATTCACTACACAGTTGGTGGTGAGAAACATTCTTCAATAAGTTGCTGTGATGCAACAGACTTAGCTGGAAGCTCAAAATACGGTGCCTGGTACATTGGTGATCCGTCATCTCTTCCAATAGATGCTATGATGAACGATTGGCTTTTCTCTGTCCCGCAATCATGGGCTGATGAAAATACTTACGGAAGAAATTTAGTTGTAGGCAGATGCCGAGATGGAGGCTTAAGCGGTTTGGGACCAACTATGTATGCTTTCTCTCAAGTCGGAACAACGCCACCTGCGGTCGATAGCCAACTTGATTTTTCTACACTATTAGAATATGGTTCAGTTGAAGGAACGGACAATTATAATTATCCGAATTCAATAAACGGATACAAACACAGCGATGATTGGCGTGAAGCTTTTTGGGTGACTACCGGAGATCGAAATGCGATTGCTGTTATTGGGAATAAAGCCTTGGGTGATAATTGGTACGGCTACTATGGCGAAAACATGCTTCACAATTGGGTGATAGCCGATGTGCCGTATCCCGAGTTTTACCAAACTGACTCAGACGGAAAGGGTTGGCGAGCACATGAACAGCAGCCGATGATAATTTTTTATAATCCGCAAGACCTAGCCCGTGCGGCATCAGGGGAAATAGAAACTTATGAACCTCAACCTTATGCTGCTTTTCGGATCGATAAAAATTTATTCTTTGGAGAGAACCACGAAATTTTCTCAGCAGCTTTTGACAGCGAAAATAGTCTATTGTATGTAACGGAATTTTTTAGGGAAGCAGATGGAAGGCTTATAATACATTGTTGGGAGGTAGATGAGATTGTTACCTCTGTCGAACAAACAGAAGTTCTCACGGCAGAATTCAAACTCGAGCAAAACTATCCCAATCCGTTTAATCCGGAGACTACAATAAAATTTTCCGTTCCAGCGCTAGAGACACGCCATGGCGTGTCTGTAAAGTTGATAGTATATGATCTTCTAGGCAAAGAAGTTGCAACATTAGTTGATGAAGAAAAACCTACAGGTTTTTATAACGTAACTTTTAACGCAAGCAGTCTTTCTTCCGGGTTGTATTTTTATAGACTAGAGGCAGGTTCATTGGTTGAAACTAAAAAGATGATTTTGATTAAGTAGCTAAAATTAAACGGGAAGCGTTAAAAATTTTCCCGTTTATTAATGAATTTTTTCTGAAAGGGTTGAAAAGCTTTCCTGATAAATTGATTCATATTCTAAGAAGACTTTTACTATTGGGAAAGGCTTTTTCGGATCAATAATAACTTCAATAACATTGTCAATTATTCCTTCGGTTAATACATCACCCGGGGAATACGTTGAAGCACGGGGAACTTTACCTTCATTATAAAATTTCTCCAGAGCAACTGCCCAATCATCAAATATTTTGTATTTATTATTTTTATCGTAAACACGGATTTCAAATTTCTTAACAATTGCGGGGCCAAGTCCGGCGTTTTTAATTACCAACGAAATAGATTTATCTGTTATTTCAGAATCTTGGTTTTGACTAACTGTAATATTTCTATCAAAAACCAAAATAGGTTTTACGGATAATTCATTGTGCTCTCTAATTTCAATTCTTTCCCAAACCATTATTACAATTGAAAGGAAAGCAACAAAAGTTGCTATGATTCCAAGAAACAGCTCAATGTTAAATTTCTTTTTTTCAGCCATATTTTTACGAGGTTATTTTTTTGAAAATCCAATATAAATATATTTTACCAATCAACTACATTCCCGTTTTCAACAACATGTCCGGAGTTGATAATTGATGTCATTATGAAAATCTCATTTTTATCAATCTCCAAATATTTGGAAAGAATTTCCATTAAACCTAGTTGAATTCTTTTGATTGTTTCTTCACTCCACAAAGAAGGTAAATATAAATTTGCAAGTACCACACTAGATTGTCCGAATTGGCTGTAATTGTGGATGAAATTTACAGTAATTTCTTTCTCGTCGACTCCCGCAATTTCAGCCCAATCCGAAACAATTTTTTCTGATTTCTCTTTGGAAATTTCGTCTCTTTTACAAAAGCAATTTGCAATTGGCATATTGTATTTTTTCCTAATTATTTTTTAACAAGATTATAATTAGAATAATCAGTACTACTTTTCCAATCAACCGGGCCATGCTCAAATCTGTATTGTAGTCTTGCTAAAACAACGTTTCCCCATGCTACTTTGAAATATTCAAAACCTTTATCCCACAATTCTCCTTCGCCCCAGCCCGATTGAGTAAAATAAAACTTGGTTGTGTTATCATCTATTTCCTCAAAACGGAGAGTGACAATTGTTTTTTGGTTTTTACGCAATTCCATCAAAGAAGGTGGAAAGCCCCAGGTAAAAGAGAGCATTTTATTTTTCTGAAAAGAGATTAAAATTTCATCTTCAGCCCCTTTTTCGCCTGGTTTAGCACTTGGATCGAAATAAATATGATAATTGCCGTACAACTTCATTTCAAGATCGCACCCCGGAGCGAAGAAAGATTGAATTCCTTCTGGTGATGTCCATGCTTTGTAAACATCTTCAACCGGTGCATTAAGCACCATTTCAAATTTAATTGCTCTATCTTTGTTTACTTCCATTGCATTCCCCCAAATAGTGAATAACAAAAAAGAATAAAATAGATATTTCATAAGACCCCCATTTTATTTTAATGTTGTATTGGTTTCTAAATAAGTTTTTAGTCCGCTTAAAATATAAGGCCATCCTTGTTGCACAGAATTGTATGATTCAATATCATCACCGAATTTATCATGAATGAGAGTTAACTTTATGTTTCCGTCCACTTCTTCTAGTTGGTATTCTACTCTTGATGGTGAATCTTGATTTTCCTTATGGGTAAAAGTATGAATTAGTTTTTCGTTTGGAATAATCTCCAGTATTTCACCGTAAACAGGGGTATATTCTTTACCTTCTTTATTAACTCCCCAATATTCAATCTTAGAACCAACAGTAAAGTCTGATTTGACTGAAGTATCGTAAAAGTACTTATTTGTTAACTCACCTTTGGTTATGGCTTCCCAGAGTTTTTCCTTTGTTGTTTTTATGTAAGTCACAAAAACATGTTTTAATTCTTGCTCACTCATTTTTGTTTCCTCCTCTAATTTATATTTAAGTGATGTTAAATTTTTAGCCCAGAGCTTGCTGAACTGCGAAATCCATCTATCAGAGATCATTTGTATCGGAACAGCATTTAAATAGAGCTTTTTGAATTTACCTTCTTTTTGAGGGACTATTAGATCAGCATCTTCCAAAATTTTTATGTGTTTCATAACCGCAAAACGTGAAAACTCAAAATGCTCTGTTATTTCATTTATTGTGATTCCGGGCTTATTTTTAACAATATCCAGAATTTCTCTTCTGCTAGAATCTGCTAGTGCTTTAAATATTTTTTCCATTTTCCTATATGTGACTAAAAGGTCACATGAAATATAAATTAAAATAGACTACTTGTCAAGATTTTTTATAACTATTACTAATACTAGTTATTAATATTTCAGAATATTCTACGATAATTAGCATTGAGTCGAAAAATTTTAAAAAGAGGGAGGCGTAATGAAAAAACTGCTTGTATGCGATGATTCCAATTTTTCCAGAAAAAGAGTAATTGATATGATAAAAGCTGGTGATTATGAAATAATTGAAGCTGAAGACGGTCAACAAGCGATGGATAGAATTGAAAATGAAAATCCGGATTTAGTTCTTCTTGATCTATTAATGCCAAACATTACTGGAATCGAATTATTAAAAATGCTCAAAGAGAAAAATAAAACGGTACCGGTGATAGTTATTTCTGCTGATATTCAAGAATCTACTAAAGCTGAATGTTTAGAATTAGGCGCAAAAGAGTTTTTGAACAAACCACCGCGAAAAGAAGTTTTACTTAATACCATTGAAGATATAACGAATAATTAATTGGAGTGCATAGTGCTTATTACAGATAAACAAACAGACGTATTTAAGGAATTGATTAACATCGGTGCCGGCAAGTCTGCTTCTTTGCTAAGCGAACTAATTAATGCCCCGATTAAGTTAAGCATTCCGAACATATGGGTTGAAAAAGTATCCGTTTTGAAGGACAAATTTGTTGAAAATATTCCCGAGAATTTTTCTTCAGTGAAATTAAATTTTGAAGGATCTTTCCTTGGATTGGCACAAGTAGTTTTTCCTTTCGAAAGTGCATCAACTTTAATTTCCGTGGTTACCGGAGATGAAAGTGAAGACATTGATGATCTAAGGGCCGGTACGTTAAAAGAAATTTCAAATATTCTTTTGAACGGAGTAATGGGCTCAATTGGAAATATAATGAAAGAAAAATTTGATTATGCAATACCTATTTACCAGGGAGATACGATCGGGAATTTGATTTTTGAAAAAAACAATAATGATAAATTAATGCTTTATGGTGAAACACACTTTGAAGTTGATCAGCACAATATTGAAGGGAATTTCTACGTAATGTTTGAGCTAACGTCTTTTGAAAAATTGAAATCTTCTTTGGATGGATTGTCATAGATTATGAGTGATAGTAAAAAATGTTCTTTTTCTGTTTTGGATTTTACTCAAAACGGAATTTTTGTTATTGATAAAAACTATAAAATAATTTTTTGGAACAAGTATTTAGAAAACTTAGCCGGAATAGGGCGCAATGATGCAATAGGAAAAGACGTATTAATTCTTTTTCCAAAATTGCAAAAAAATTATTACAGAGAAGGGATTAGTAAAGTTTTTGAAAACGGCACACCAATTATTTTCTCTGCCCAAATTCATAAATATATTGTGCCATGTAAGCTTGGTAGTGATAATTTCCGCACCCAACACACCACTTTATTTAGAGTGCTAAATTCAGAAGATGATGACCATATTGTTGTATTCTCAATTCAAGATGTTACTGATGAATTTTTACAAATAAAAAAAGCAAAGGAGTTGCGTGATCAAGCAATCCATGAAGTTGAAGAAAGAAAAAAGGTTGAAGAAAGATTAAAAGAGACAGTAAAAGAACTTGAAAGAAACCAGATACTGCTTGAAACAAAATCACAGAATTTACGTGAAGCAAACCGGAAACTTTTAGAATCGCAAAGCATATTAAAAGAATTAAATGATAATAAAGATAAATTCTTTTCAATTATCGGGCATGATTTAAAGAACCCGATTCAAGCACTTTTAGGTTATTCGGATATTTTGATTGATTCGTTTTTCGAATTATCCGACACAGAAAAACTGGAGTTTGTTACATCAATCAAAAAAGTTTCAAAGAACATCAACAACCTTCTTCAAAACTTACTTGATTGGTCAAGGCTGCAAACCGGAAGAATGAATTTCGATCCGGGAATGTTTCACATTAATAATGTGGTTGATTCGGTTGTTAACTTGCTTCTTGATAATGCACTAGCTAAAAGGATCAGAATAATAAACTCTGTACCTACGGATCTCTCAATTTATGCAGATAATTTTATGATTGAAACAGTGCTAAGAAATTTGGTTTCAAACGCAATTAAATTCACGCCAAAAGGTGGACAAATTAAAATGTCGGCATTCAACAGTCAAAATACAGTAGAAATTAGTGTTGAAGACAATGGTGTGGGAATGGATGAAAGTACATTACATAATTTGTTCAAATTAGATAAAAGTGTTTCTACCAGAGGTACCAATGATGAGGAAGGTACTGGGCTTGGTTTAATTTTATGTAAAGAGCTTGTTGAAAAGAATAAAGGCGAAATCAAAGTTGAAAGCCAAAAAGGAATTGGAACTAATTTTAGACTGATTTTTCGCAGAAAGCCGACTTCAAAACTAATACTCGTTGAAAATAATCGTTAAGGATTACTTTTTAATTAAACTTTTCAAAATTTCTAAATTCTCTAAATCTTCAAGCTGTTCTTTGCCTTTTGGTGTTTCGAGAATTTTAGGAACATCCTCAAGTCTTTTATCGTTCATTAAATTTTCAAATCCTTTTAAGCCAATAAAACCTTTGCCTATGTGCTCGTGCCTGTCAACTCTGCTGCCTAGTTCTTTCTTGCTGTCGTTAACATGAAAACACTTTAATAACTTCAATCCAATAACTTCATCGAACTTTTCGATCACGTTTTCATAATCATTTACGATATCGTAACCGGCGGCAAAGATATGTGCAGTGTCAATGCATACAGACATTCTATCTTTTTCTTCAACTAAATCTATTATCTTTTTAATCTGCTCAAAATTGTGCCCTATGGAGGTTCCCATTCCGGCAGTCATTTCAAGCATACTTGAAACTTTATAACCTTTTGTTTTTTGATGCGCAATATTTATCGACTCGGCAATTAGTTTTATACCTTCATCCTCACCTGCACCGCCGTGTGCACCTGGATGAAAGTTTAAATATGGAATTCTAAGTATCTCACACCTGTTTAGTTCATCAATGAAGGCTTCTCGGGATTTGTTCAAATTCTCTTTATCTTTAGCGCAGAGATTAATTAAATAAGAGTCGTGCGAAACTACAAACTTGATTTTAGATTTAGTCAGCTTGCTTTTAAATAAATCGATTTCTTTTTCTTCGAGTGGTTTTGCCGACCAGCGGTTGTTGTTTTTTGTAAATATTTGTATTGCTGTAAAGCTTAGTTTTTCAGCGAGGTCAATTGATTTTGAAACACCGCCGGCAATTGAAGTATGAGCACCAAGTAACATAATGTTTTAAAATTTTGTAAAAAAGAAAATCAAAATAATCAAATAAAATGAAAGTTCTTATCACTGGCGGAAGCGGTATGCTTGGTTTTTATTTGAACAGAGAGTTCTCGACAAACCATGAAATTTTGACACTTCGCAATAATGGTATTGGCAATTCCTATCAGTATAATAATGCTAAAGTTGATTTAACCAATGAAGAAGAAATAAAAAGTGTAATTAATAATTTCCAACCTGATGTAATAATTCATTCCGCAGCATTATCAAATCCTTCTCTCGCAAATAATATCCCTAAAGAGATGGTGTTTGAAATAAATGTAAATGCAACTGAATATCTTGCAAAATATTCCAGTGAGATTGGAGCAAAAATTATTTATTTATCAACTGATCTCATTTACGATGGTAATAAAGGGAGTCTGTTAAAGGAAAATGGTGAGCTGAATCCAATTTCAATTTATGCAGAAACAAAATTAACTGGTGAAGAAAAAGTTAAAAAATACTCAAACTCATTTTTGATTTTAAGATTAAGTTTGCAATGCGAAATCAAAGAAAATAGTAATGTTCACTTTAGTAAAATTTTTTATAGTTTGAAAAATAAGGAAAGAGTAAAACTATTCATCGATCAATACAGAACTCCTCTTGCTGCTTTTGACTCGGCTAGAATGATAAGAGAATTAACAGAACTAAAGATCGAAAACGAAATAATTAATTTTGGTGGAAAAGAAAGATTATCGAGATACTTTATGGCTGAAATTTTATGTGATGAAGCAGGGTTCTCCAAAAGTTTTCTTATTAAAACTAGTCTGAAAGATTTTGTAGGTGTGAATCAAGTAGCAGACGTCTCGATGAACACTGAAAAATTAAACTCATTAGGTATCACGCAAATCAATTTTAGAGAATCTGTTAAGAAAATGATTAATAAACTATGACTATGGCGATGTTTCATATTGTTTCAATGAAAATTGTGAAACAATCTGTTTCGTTCCCTATGAAAATGATTTCCTATACTATCAAATTCTTTCATAATTATAAAATACTTTTAGGGTTGAAAAGTCTTATTTTATAATGAAACTCAATTTTCTGAAAAGGATTCATTACCGCATTCCGTTTTCTGATTACTTCTCATCCATCAAAAACTCAATTTTCGCACGAAACATTTTGTTTCGAATGAAACACTTCGTTTCTCTTCAAAACAAAATCATTATTCTTGACAGATGTTAAAACCATCAGTTTTGAGCTAAATTCAACATTTTCACATGAAAAATCAGAAACATTCTAATTCAGATATTGGCATATCATTTGTCTTGTTAACATAAACTTAACAAGATTTTTTGAAATCAATGCACAGCAAAAATATAGTTCGTAAAATCATACCAATAATTCATCAGAAAAATTAATTTGAGGAAAATCTATGGAAAGCAAGAAATTTACCAGAAAAGACTTTTTAGCTAATACTTCAAAATTTGCAGTAGGAGCAGTAGCTGGTGTTGCCGGATTGAATATGTTAACCGGTACTAAAGCCTTTGCCAAAAGTAATAACGCAGAATGGCCGATGCCTTATACTACTATTGATCCGGAGGTTGCCAGAATTAAAGCGCATACTTTATTTCATGGAGGAAAGGATTGTTGTGCCGGAACATTCGGTGCTTTTACTGATTTATTATCCGAGGCGGGATTGGAACCATGGCAAAACATTCCCAAAGAAATTATGCTTTTCGGCCGTGGCGGCGGTGTTGGCTGGGGTACTATTTGTGGTACTATTAATGGAGGTGCTGCCGTTATTAGTGCAGTAGTATCGAAAGCTGATTCGGGAAAATTAATTAATGAATTATGGGGCTGGTATACAACTGAATCATTGCCTTCAGATCAAGCAAATTCTGTTGAATATGAAGACAAAACGTATAGAGATTCCCTTCCTCAAAATGTGAGCGGATCCCCATTGTGTCACGCATCCGTGAGTCAATGGTGTAATGTAGCTAACCAACCTGCGGCAAGTATAGAAAGAAAAGAAAGATGCGCTAGAATAGCTGGTGATACAGCAGCAAAAGTCGCTGAAATTTTAAATGATCATTTTGCAAGTACATTCGTTTATACTTTTACACCGCCTGAAAATAATGACATATGTTTACCATGTCACAGCTCGGGACAACAATATACAGAAGGCGCTACACCGGCAAACGCCTTTACTCACATGGAATGCGTAACATGTCACCCTGACGCTCACTATGCCGATCAAGTGGTAGGTGTTAAACAAGTTGGTGCAATAACTCCTGCAAGATTCGAATTAAACAATAATTATCCTAATCCTTTTAATCCATCTACTACTATTCAATTTGCTCTTCCTGAATCAGGTAAAGTTAGATTGGAAGTTTATAATATTCAAGGCAGATTAGTGAATTCAATAATTGATTCGGAATTCAAAGATGCCGGAAGCTATAAAGCAACTTGGGACGGAACAGATAATACAGGTTCTAGAGTAGCAAGCGGTATTTACTTTGCTAGACTAACTTCTGCAAATCACATGCAAACAATTAAAATGAACTTATTAAAATAATTTTGAGAATTCATATTTACTTATAAAGACCGCTAAATAGCGGTCTTTTTATTACACTCCATTTTATCCTCTTCGAAAACTTCTTTTGTATTTTTTAATTATCATTAATGATTAGATTTTTTTGAAAATAGATCAAGAATAGTTTTTAATGGAAACTAATGACGAAAAATTTATTGAGCGTTGTTTTGAATTGGCTGAATTTGGGCACGGTTATGTAAGTCCGAATCCTTTGGTTGGTTCGGTAATTGTTAAAAACGGCGAAATAATTTCCGAAGGTTGGCATGAAAAATTTGGCGAGCCGCATGCTGAAGCAAACGCAATAAAAAACTCAAATGAAGATTTAGCTGGAGCAACAATTTATTGTAATTTGGAACCATGCTGCCACGCTAAAAAGAAAACTCCGCCGTGCGTCCCGAAAATAATTGAAGCCGGAATTAAAAGAGTTGTTATTTCAAATTTGGACCCGAATCCTGAAGTAGCAGGAAAGGGAGTTCAGCAATTAATTGATGCAGGTATTGATGTTGAGTTCGGAATTCTGGAAGAAAAAGGTAAAG
>JANQIV010000160.1 GCA_028282005.1 Melioribacteraceae bacterium
CATCTAAAATATCTGCAGCATCAATTGCTTTTTTACTTAGTCCGCCAAGGCTGCCTCGTGTTGCCATACTTCGAATGAAGACTCCTTCGTCAATTCCAATTTCACTCATGCGAACACGGTCGCCTAAAAGAGAGCCGCCGGTAAAAGGGCTTGTCGGGTCAACAGCTATTATTGCCACTTTCTTAGATTGCCTTCTGTAAAATTTCGTTATTTGATTTGTCAAAGTTGATTTACCAGCTCCGGGTGGCCCGGTAATTCCAATGCGGTACGCATTGCCTGTATTCTTGTGAAGCTCTTTTAAGATCTCTGTCGAGTCATCATAATCTGATTCAACTTTTGTGATAGCACGGGAAATAAAACGTTTATCATTTAATAATATTTTATCTGTAACATTTTGCATAATTATTTGTAAAGCTTATTTTCACTGATATATTTTTTTACTGGGTCTGTAACCATAAAATCAATTGGCAATCCTTTATTTATCCGTTCTCTAATTTTTGTTGATGAAATTTCAATATTAGGTGTATCAACAAAATTTGCTTTGCCAAAATATTCATGTATATTTTTAAATTCTTTATCAAAACTCCTTTTCATCACAACTAGTTCAACCATACTAAGTAATTTATCCGGTTGGTACCATTGATCAAATACTACTAAGTTATCGTAACCAATAATTAATTCAATCTCTTCATAAGTTTCTCTTAATTCAGCAATAGTGTTTAATGTATACGAAACTTCACTTCTGTTAACTTCAATATCCGAAATATCAAAATTGTTTATTCCTTCAACGGCAAGCTTAGCCATATTAAATCTATGTGGGGGAGACGAAGCAAACTTATGTGTTTTATGCGGAGATATATAAGCAGGAATAAAAATTACCTTATCAAGTTTTCTTTGTTCACATACAATTTGAGTAGTGATTAAATGCCCAATATGGATAGGATCAAATGTCCCACCAAAAATTCCTACTTTACCCAATTAATTATCCTCGGTAATTTCAGTTGACTCAATTAATTCTTTTATTTCATTTCTGTATTTATAAACTTCATTAGCATAAAATTGTTTATTTTTTAAATGGGCGTTTCTGAATTCTACTTTTCTGAAAGCTAATTTGACCGCTGCATGAATGTATTGTTTTCTTATGCTTTCATCAACCCATCCTTTTAGTCTACTCATAGAAGATGCAATAATGTTTATATGTTTTTTTGGAATATTTTCTCCGGATAATTCTTTAACAATAATTTTCTTTTCGATTCTAAGTGAGTAGTTAAATAAAATCATAAAAAATATTATTATAACAAACATTGATAATAGGCCTAAGTAATAGGTGCTTTTAAAACTCACTGTAAAATTCCATGCAAAGTGAAGGAACATTGCAATTATAAATCCCGAAAAAGATAAAGTAATTTTACTATCTTTTATGGAGAACTTTGCAAGTCCCAAAAACGCACCAACTGTTGCAGTAGCAATACAATGCATAACAGCAGAAAAACTTGTACGAATAACTACAAGTCCAATCCACTGAGCAATATTTTCCGGAAATGCAATAAAATACATGAAGTTTTCAGTCATCCCAAAACCCAATCCAATTGCACCGCCATAAACAAGTCCGTCAGTTAAGTTATCAAAAACTTTTTTGCGTGAAGTTCCAAAAAGGCAAAGCCCTTTGGTAAGTTCTTCAATAAAAGGTGCTATTAAAATAGCTTCGTAAAGATTTAGTTGCACTGGATCAGTTACGAAAATAGAAAATTGAAAAGATAAAATGCTGCTTCCGATTATTGCAAGAATGACGGATCCGAAAGCACCATATAAAAAATGTTTTAAAACTATTTTGAATGGTTCCGGTTCGTATTTATCCATTTTCCAAATAATAAATAAATAGGTGAGCATTGGAATTATAGCCGCAAGTAGAGATGCAATTATCATTTAATCAATATTTAGTTAGTAAGGTTTTTTTAATGTCAGAAAAAAGAATTTTTTTATCAAACGAAAGCATTCCGATTTTGAAGAGTTTCGATGCTAATTTTACAAAAAGAATAGCACTAAAAAATAGTACTAACAAAGATAAAATAATTTCGTGAAATTTTGGTGAAGAAATATTTATTCTCATAATCATTATCGGTGCAGAAGAAAAAGGAATGTACGATAGAATTTGCGATAAAATTGAATCGGGATTTGCAATTATTAAAGTAGAAATTACAATGGGAAAAATAAGAATAATGCTCAAGATGCTATTTACTTGCTGTGCTTCTTGTTCAGTTGAAATTGCGGATCCGAGCCCTATAAAAATTGATGAGTAAAATATAAAAGAGGTAACAAAGAATAGAAGGATTAAAAGCAAGTTACTTCCAGCTGTTAAAAGATATTCAGAATCTCTGAATAGAAAAATTATTGTTCCCCAAGTAATTATTTGTATCGTTGCAATTAAGGTAAGTGAAATCATTTTACCGTAAAGTAAGTCTTCAACAGATGCACTTGATAAATAAAGCTCAATTAGCCTATTACTCTTTTCTTCCCTTAAACTTCGTGTCATCATTCCGCCGTTTACCAATATCATTACTGCAAGCAGCATTGTAAATATATACGAACTATAAAATTTTGAAAGAAGCGACGAGTTATTATTTTCTTCAGTAACCTCAGCTAATTCAAAATCCGCAAACAAAAAATTATCAGGATTCTGTTTTAAATACGTATTTACAAGTAAATTTTGAATTTTCAATTTTTCGTAATTCTTTAAAGTAATTCGACTATGTAATTCAGCTTTAAGTTTGTTTTCTTCAATGTTTAAAGTCAAATAGGCTGAGAGATTATTTGTTTCTAGAAGTTGTTTTGCAAATCTTTTTTTTTCATCAATACTAAAATCTGGGATATCAATAACTTCAAAATGAATTTTGCTAATAGCTTCTGACAGTTCTAAATTACCAAAAAACTCTGCATTGATAATTTTTGAATTATCAATAATTCCGATTTTTCTAACAGTACTTCCGAGATCAGCCTGCAATAGGCTAGGGAGAATTCCAATTAAGATGAGAATTAAGGGGAAAAAAAGAATGAAAAACAAAAATGATTTTCTTTTAATTTTTTGGAAGAAGTCCCATTTAGCTATTGTAATAGCTTTATTCATTGTTTTTATATCGTAAAATTTAAGATATAATTTATAAAAAATATTTTAGATGCTAAATTTTTGTAAATAGAATATATATTATTATTTTGAAAATATGATAAGTTATTTCAGACTAATAACTTTTCTTGATTATCAAAAATTCAGTAAGTATATTTCGAGATTATTTTTTTAGGTTTAAAACGTGATTATTAAATACACAAATTATTCCGACGGAATTCACTTTTTAGAACTAAAAAAATCTGTTGAAGAATTAAATATTGGTTCTCCTTTTTATGGTGATGTTTCGTTAAACATAAAAATGGATAAGTCCGCAAACCAGATTGTATTTGACTGCGACTTATCTGTAAATGCTCATTTAAATTGTGACAGATGTGCTAAAGACTATGATAAATTACTTGAAAATAAATTTCAACTAATTTGTATGTTTAGCAGTGAAGATGTTGATGAAGAAGATTTGAATATTCATTATTTATCTCCCGACAGTGATAAAATCGTTTTAGATGGAGACGTAATTGAATATGCCAAACTTGCTGAACCGATGAAAGCGCTTTGCGAAGGTGAATGTAAGGGGCTTTGCTCAAAATGCGGCACGAATCTGAATGACGAAGAATGCAAATGCAGCGATGATGAAATAAATCCTGTATGGGGACCATTACAAAAATTGAAAGACAAGTTAAATAATAATTAGAAGGAAATAGAATGGCTCATCCAAAGAGAAAAATTTCTAAGAGTAGAAGAGATAAGAGAAGAACACACTACAAAGCTAGTGCACCTTCAATTACGAAGTGTGCAAATTGCGGTGATATGAAACTAAGCCACAGAGCTTGCCCAAGCTGTGGTTATTATGCTGGCAGATCTGAGTTCGTTCCGGAATCATAAAATAATTTCCGAATGAAAGATTGTAAATGTAGAATTGTAGTTGATGCAATGGGGGGAGATTATGCTCCCCTTAATGTTGTATTGGGGGCTGTTGCAGCCGTTGAAGAGAATGCTGATATAGATGTTATTCTCATCGGACAGAAAGATGAAATTATGAAAGTTCTTAAAGAGAACAATAAATCTTTCAAAGAAGAAAATATTGTTAATGCTTCAGAAATTATTGATATGAAAGATACCCCTACTTCTGCGATCAAAGAGAAAAGAGATTCATCAATTTCAATCGGAACAAAATTAGTAAGAGAAGGCAAAGCCGAAGCTTTTGTTAGTGCGGGTAATTCAGGAGCTGTTATGGCTGCTGCCACTTTAATTATGGGAAGATTGAAAGGTGTTAGCCGTCCAACAATAGGTGCAACTATGCCTACTGAAAAGGGGAGCGTCTGTACAGTTTATGATGTTGGTGCTAGTGTTGACAGCAAGCCGAATCATTTGATGGAATACGCATTACTTGGATCAATTTATTCAAAAGAAATGTTAAACATTTCAAATCCAACAGTCGGTTTGTTAAGTGTTGGTGAAGAAGACTCTAAAGGAAATGAACTTACTTTTGCAACTTCCAAACTTTTAAAAGAAGCGCCAATAAATTTTTACGGTAATGTTGAAGGCCGTGATATTATGAAAGGCACAACTGACATCGTAGTATGTGATGGTTTTGTTGGCAATATTGTTTTGAAACTTGCTGAAAGTTTTTTAGGGTTTTTAAAAACCAAAATTAGGAATTACGCAGACAAGGGAATCTTAAATAAACTGAAAGCACTAATTGTGAAATATACTTTGAAGGATGCCCTTAGTGATATTGATTATCAATCCTATGGTGGTGTCCCTTTATTAGGTGTAAACGGAATTTGTATTATAGGACACGGATCGAGTTCTGTGTTGGCAATAAAAAACATGATCTTTAAAGCAAAAGAAATGTGCGATAAAGAATTAATCCATAAATTTAATCAAGCTCTGGAAGAATATGGGAAATCAAAATAATTCAAAAATGTATAGTGCTGAAATTACAGCAGTTGGAATGTATGTCCCTGAAAAAATCATGGACAATAAATACATGGAATCAATTGTTGATACAAATGATGAATGGATAGTTACGCGAACTGGAATTAGAGAAAGACGTTTATTAGAAAATGGTGCTACGAGTGATTTAGCTGCAGGAGCAGCGAAAGACTTATTTACAACGACAGATGTTAAACCTGAAGAGATTGATGTGATAATTGTTGCTACAGTTACACCTGATATGATGTTTCCTGCAACTGCGTGTTTAGTTCAAGAAAAGATCGGTGCAACTAATGCTTGGGGATTTGATATGTCTGCGGCATGTTCCGGCTTTTTATTTGCATTACAAACTGGAGCATCGTTAATTCAAGGTGGACAATATAAAAATGTATTGGTTCTTGGGGCTGATAAAATGAGCTCAATTACTGATTATACCGACAGAAATACTTGTATCCTTTTTGGTGATGCCGGTGCTGCTGTATTATTGCAAAGAACAGATAATAAAGAATTGGGAATTCAAAATTCAATTTTAAGAATTGATGGCTCTGGAAAAGAAAGCTTGAATATGAAAGGTGGTGGAAGTTTGAATCCGCCAACTCATGAAACAATTGATAATAAAATGCATTATATTTATCAAGACGGGCAAGCAGTTTTCAAAGTAGCAGTAAAAGGAATGGCTGATGTTTCAGCTGAAATGATGGAAATGCAAGGACTGAAACCTGAAGATGTTGCATATCTTGTTCCTCATCAAGCAAATTTAAGAATTATAGATGCAACAGCGCGCAGAATGGGATTGGAAAAAGAAAAAGTTATGATAAACATTGACAAATACGGTAACACTACCGCAGCTACTATCCCATTATGTTTAGTTGAATACTATAGAGATGGAAAAATTAAAAAAGGTGACAACCTTATTTTATCAGCCTTTGGTGCTGGTTTTACGTGGGGTGCTACACACCTAGTTTGGAGCTTGGACTAATGAGCAAAATTGCATATTTGTTTCCTGGGCAGGGAAGTCAATCAGTTGGAATGGCGAAAGACATTTACGAAAACTCCGATAAAGCAAAAGAAATAATTGATTCTGCAAATGAAGCTTTGGGTTTTGATATTTCTCAAATTATGTTCGAAGGTCCAATTGAATCTTTAAAACAAACAGATGTTACTCAGCCGGCAATATTTCTTCATAGCATTTTAATTTTCAATCTATTAAAAGAAACAAAATTTGATGTTGCTGCTGGACATTCGTTAGGTGAGTACTCTGCGTTAGTTGCTGCAGGTGCAATTGGTTTTATTGATGCATTAAAACTTGTGCGTTTTAGAGGTCAGTCAATGCTTCAAGCTGGTATTGAGCAGCCAGGCACTATGGCAGCTGTAATAGGCATGGATCCTGATAAAGTTGAAAAAATTTGCGACGAAGCATCTTCAGCAGGAATTGTGCAGTGTGCAAATTTTAATTCACCAGGACAAATTGTAATATCCGGTTCTGTTGATGGTGTTCACAAAGCTATGGACTTAGCAAAAAATGCTGGTGCAAAAATGGTGAAAGAATTAGTCGTAAGTGGTGCATTTCATTCTCCGTTGATGCAGAGTGCAAAAGATAAATTTAAAGCAGAACTTGATAAAGCAGATATTAAAAATGCTTTAAAACCTGTTTATGCAAATGTAACTGCAAAGCCGGTTACAGATAAAATTGAAATCAGTAATCTTTTATTCGATCAATTAACTTCTCCGGTAAGATGGGAAGAAACTATCAAAAATATGATTGAGGATGGTATAACTGAATTTGTTGAGATTGGACCAGGAAAAGTTTTACAAGGTTTGGTGAAAAGAATTAATCGAGATGTTAGATTTTCCGGATTAGAGAAATATTCTGATTTGGAAGGCCTCATTTAATGTCCGAAGAAAAAGAAAAAAAAGTCATCGGTGATTATTATATTGATCCGCTGATTTTTACACATACGTTCGTTAAATCATGTGATGTTTGTATTTGCTCCGGAGAGTGCTGTTATTATGGTGTTTACACCGACTTGAAAGAGCATGACAAAATTGTTGAAATTAAAGAAAGAATTATTCAATCTATGGATGATTCGCAAACCACAGATACATCAAAGTGGTTCGAACCTCCGGAAGAAGATGAAGATTTTGACTCCGGTGTAGCCGTTGGTACAGACCTTCACAATGGCAAATGTGTTTTTTTGGATAAACAAGGTTATTGCACCTTGCAAAAAATTGCGATGGAAGATGGTGAATTCAAGTGGAAATATAAGCCTTTATATTGTATATTATTTCCCTTGGTTATTTACCAAGATACAATTACGGTTGACGATGACCATCTTAACCGTCTTCATTATTGCAATTTGAAAAAAAATCAGGACTCAACTATTTTTGAGTGCTGTAAAGAAGAACTTAAATTTTTATTAGGAGAAGAGGGATTTAATGAGCTCGAACAGTACAGATCAGAATACCTTAGATCAATCAACAGTGTTTAAACCATCAGACTTAATGCGTCCTAACCAAAGGGCAATTGTAACTGGTGGATCAAGAGGAATTGGAAAAGCAATTGTTAAAGAATTAGGAAAAAGAAGTTGTTGTGGCGTGCTTTTTTCAGATGTAGTTTTCATCTACAATAGTTGTGATGAATGTGCAGAAGAAATCGAAAAAGAAATTAGCAACCCGAATACAAAAGTTTATGGCTTTAAAGCTGACGCTACTTCAATGGAAGAAGCGCAAGACACAGTTGATTATGCAATTGAAAAATTGGGTGGTGTTGATATCTTAATTAATAATGCCGGTATTACAAGAGATAACTTAATGCTTAGGATGACAGAAGATGATTTCCAAAAAGTTATCGATATTAATTTAAAAGGGACATTCAATTATTCCAAAGCTGTTTTAAAATACATGATAAAGCAACGGTACGGAAGAATTGTTAATATTGCCTCCGTAGTTGGTGTAATCGGTAATGCAGGCCAAGCTAATTATGCTGCTTCTAAAGCTGGCGTAATCGGATTAACTAAATCAATGGCAAAAGAATTAGCTGGTAGAAATGTTACAGTTAATGCTATTGCACCCGGATTTATAGAAACTGATATGACAAAAAAATTAAATGAAAAGCAAGTAGAAGCACTTTTGCAAAACGTACCAATGAAGAGAATGGGATCACCGGAAGACGTTGCAAGAGTTGTAGCTTTTCTATGCAGTAAAGATGCCGACTACATTACCGGACAGGTAATAAATGTAGATGGCGGAATGGTAATGTAATTTATCTATTTCTTTAATTAAAAAAATATAATAGGAGAATCTCATGGACGTTGAAGCAAAAGTAAAAGAAATCATTATGGATAAACTAGGTGTAGAAGAAAGTGCAATCACTAATGAAGCTTCTTTTACAAATGATTTGGGTGCAGACTCATTAGATATCGTTGAATTAGTAATGGGATTTGAATCTGAATTTGGAATTTCAATTCCTGATGAAGATGCTGAAAAAATCTCAACAGTTGGCGACGCTGTAAAGTATTTGAACGAAAATAAAGGCGAATAATTAGGTTTTTATTCTATGGCTGCTTTTTGCAGCCATAGCTTTAATAAAAATTTGGAGACTTTTTCATGGAAAAAAGACGGGTAGTTATTACCGGTATGGGTGCAATCACTCCAATTGGTAATAATTTAGAAGAATATTGGGATGGATTGAAGGAAGGGAAAAGTGGGGGCGGTCCAATTACTAAATTTGATGCTTCGGAATACCCCACAAGAATTGCTTGTGAAGTTAAAGACTATGATGCTTCGCTATATATTGATAAAAAGCAAATTAGAAGAATGGACCTTTTTACTCAATATGCTATGTCTACAAGTAAAATGGCACTTGAAGACTCAAAAGTTAATTTAGAAGATGTTGATTTAGAAAGGTTTGGTGTCATTTACGGAAGTGGTATCGGTGGAATGAAAACTTTTGAAACCCAGCATGCTTCATTTTTACAAGGTGGTGTTAGGAAAATCAGTCCTTTCTTTGTCCCAATGATGATCTCAGATATTGCTGCCGGACAAATATCAATTGAGTACGGATTAAAAGGGCCAAACTACGCTACAACATCTGCTTGTGCAACTTCATCTCACGCAATTATTGATGCCTTTGTCCTAATTCAAAGAGGTTCAGCTGAGTTAATGGTTTGTGGTGGAACAGAAGCAGCTGTTACTCCAATGTCGGTTGGTGGTTTTTGTGCTGCTAGAACTCTTTCACAATGGAATGACAGACCACAAATCGCTTCCAGGCCATTCGATAAAGATCGGAATGGTTTTGTGATGGGTGAAGGTTCCGGTACATTAATCTTAGAAGAATACGAACATGCAGTAAAAAGAGGTGCAAAAATTTACGGTGAAATAGCGGGCGTTGGAATGACAGGTGATGCATTCCATATTACTGCACCTGCACCTGAAGGCGAAGGTGCTTTTAGATGTATGAGAGAGGCATTAAGAGACGGTGGAGTGGAAACTACTCAAATCGATTATATTAATGCTCACGGAACATCAACTGAATTAAATGATAAGAATGAATCAAAAGCAATTAAAAATCTTTTTGGTGAACATGCTTATGAATTAGCTGTAAGTTCAACAAAATCTATGACAGGTCATTTACTTGGCGGTGCTGGAGCTGTAGAAGCTATTGCTACTACTTTAGCAATGCAGAATAGTATTATTCCTCCGACTATTAATCATGATGAACCTGATCCGGAATGCGATTTGAACTATACACCTAATAAAGCTGCTGAAAGAAATATCAGCTATGCTTTAAGTAATACTTATGGTTTTGGCGGTCATAATACTTCAATCTTATTTAAAAAATACGAAGGATAATTTCGGTTCCAAAGTTGTTTAAGTGGATTAGAAATCTTTTTAGTAAGAATCAGAAAAAGCAGTCAATTGACTGGCGGCTGGCTGAAATTGAAAAATTAATAGGCTATAAGATTTCTAATCCCGATTATTACGTTAAAGCTATTACTCACAGATCCTACCTTGAAATAGACCCGGCTTTAATTAAGTCAAATGAAAGATTAGAATTCTTAGGTGACGCAGTTTTAGGCCTGATTGTTGCCGAAACACTTTTTACTAAATTCAGAGATAAGGGAGAGGGGTATCTCACAAAAGTTAGATCCCAAATAGTAAAAAGGGAAACCCTTGCTGAAATTAGTGACAAGCTAAATCTTAAAGAAGTAATTCTTTATGATACAAGATTTATAAAAACCTACCGCAACGGATTAAATTCCATTTCCTCAGATGCAATTGAGGCGTTAATAGGAGCAATTTATTTGGATGCCGGACTAGATGAAGCAACTAAGTTCATTAAAAAACATATCATCAATCCAATAATGAGCAGTGGTGACTATAAGGTAGATACTAATTATAAAGGACAGCTTCTTGAGCATACTCATGCAAATGATTTAGAATCACCAATCTATAAAATTGTAGACGAAACTGGTCCCGGACACGATAAAGTATTCACTGCAGAAGTAAAAGTTGGTACTGAAATCTGCGAAATTGGAAAGGGTAAAAACAAGAAATCCGCTGAACAAGATGCTGCTGAAAAAGCTCTGACCAAACTTGTATCCTCAAATTAGAAAACATTCCAAAAATTAATATTTCTCTGGAACTTATTTAAATAAGATTATGATATATTAGTATGCTAAAAATAATTTTACTTTCACATTTCGAGAGATGGCACAATGAAAAAGTTCGAATTTCATGATCAATTTCAAGACCGTCACATCGGTCCTAGAGAAGAAGATATAAAAGTAATGTTGAGTGATATTGGTATTGATTCGGTTGATGAACTTATCGATAAAACTATTCCGGAAAATATAAGATTAGATGAAAGAATTAAGTTAAGTGAACCGCTAAAAGAGCATGAGTTGCTTGCTGAATTAAAAACTACATCAAAACTTAACAAAGTCTATGATTCCTATATTGGTATGGGCTATTACTCAACTATAACACCTTCAGTAATACTAAGAAATGTTTTGGAAAATCCAGGTTGGTATACTCAATATACACCTTATCAAGCTGAAATTTCTCAAGGCAGACTTGAAGCGCTTTTAAATTTCCAAACTATGGTTAGTGATTTAACCGGAATGGATTTAGCTAATGCATCTTTACTTGATGAAGCAACTGCCGCTGCAGAAGCAATGACAATGTTGTATGCTTTGAGAAAAAAAGATAAAAAGCAGGCTAATACTTTTTTTGTTTCAGAAAAGTGTTTCCCGCAAACTATTGATGTACTAAAAACAAGAGCTGAACCTCTAGGCATCAAATTAGAGCTCGGAAATGTATTTGAAGCAGATTTTTCTGACGATGTTTATGGATTATTGGTTCAATATCCTGATGGCGAAGGACAAATTCAGAATTATGAAAAATTATATACATCTGCTAAAGAAAAAAATATTTTTATTTCTGTTGCCTCTGATTTGTTAGCCTTAACATTATTAAAAGCTCCTGGTGAATTTGGTGTTGATGTTGTAATCGGAAGTTCACAAAGATTTGGTGTTCCTTATGGATATGGTGGACCACATGCGGCTTTCTTTGCTACAAAAGAAGAGTATAAAAGAAATCTGCCGGGTAGAATTATCGGTATGTCTGTTGACACAAAAGAAAGACCTGCTTTACGAATGGCACTTCAGACAAGAGAACAGCACATTAAACGGGAAAAGGCTACTAGTAACATTTGTACTGCACAAGTTCTATTAGCAATTATGGCTGGAATGTATGCTGTTTACCATGGTCCAAAAGGATTAAAGGCTATAGCTGAAAGGGTAAATAACTTAACCCAATTGCTTGATCAAGGATTAAAGAAACTTGGTTACTTAGTAAATAATTGCTCGTACTTTGACACATTAAAAATACTGATTAGTTCCAAAGAGCAGTTAGATAAAATCAAAACTGTTTCTGAATCTAAACAAGTAAACTTCAGGTATTTTGAAGATGGAATTGGTATCTCAATTGGCGAGACTGTAACATTAAATGATATTAAAAAACTATTGAATATATTTACTGAAGCAGCAGTAAAAGGAGAAGAAATAAATTTAGAAGAATTATCTGAAAAGATTGAAGGCGTAATTCCTGAAGATTTTTTTAGAGACACTGAATATTTAACTCATCCGGTTTTCCATTCTTATCATTCAGAAACAGAAATGATGAGATACATCAAATCACTCGAGAATAAAGATCTTTCTTTAACTACTTCAATGATTCCTCTTGGCTCATGTACAATGAAGCTAAACGCAGCCACTGAAATGTTTGCTATCTCATGGCCCGAATTTGCAAGTATACATCCTTTCGTCCCTAAAGATCAGGTCGAAGGTTACGACAAAATGATCACAGAATTGGAAGATCAACTTAGCACAATTACCGGTTTTGCCGGTGTTTCTTTGCAGCCAAACTCCGGAGCGCAAGGGGAGTACACTGGATTAATGGTTATTATGAAATATCTTCAAGACAAAGATGAAGGAAACAGAAATGTAGTTTTAATTCCAGCATCTGCTCATGGTACAAATCCGGCAAGTGCAGTTATGGCTGGTTGTAAGGTTGTAATTACAAAGACTGATGAAAAAGGTAACATTGATATAACCGATCTAAAAGAAAAAGCAGCAAAGTACAGTGATGAGTTAGCAGCAATAATGGTTACTTATCCTTCAACACATGGAGTTTTTGAAGAAAGTATAAAAGAAGTTTGTGAAATTATCCATCAGCATGGTGGACAAGTTTATATGGATGGGGCAAACTTGAACGCTCAATTAGGCTTCACTCATCCTGGAGAAATTGGCGCCGATGTTTGTCACTTAAACTTGCACAAAACTTTCTGTATACCTCACGGTGGCGGCGGACCCGGGATGGGGCCTATTGGTGTTGCAGAACATCTAGTTCCGTTTTTACCTGGACATGCAGTTATTGATATTGCAAAAGAAAAATCAATGAATGCTGTTTCTGCGGCACAATTCGGAAGTGCTAGTATTTTGCCAATCTCTTATTCTTACATCAAAATGATGGGGGAAGAAGGTTTAACTAAAGCAACAGCAATTGCTATCTTAAATGCGAATTATATTAAAGCCAAATTACAAAACTATTACGATGTTCTTTATACCGGCACAAATGGAAATGTTGCACACGAATTAATTTTTGATTTGAGAAATTTTAAGCAAACTGCTGGTGTTGATGCAGAAGATATAGCTAAAAGATTAATGGATTATGGTTATCATGCTCCGACAGTTTCATTCCCTGTTGCCGGAACATTCATGGTGGAACCAACGGAGAGTGAATCTAAAGCCGAACTTGATAAATTCATTGATGCAATGATTTCAATTCGAAAAGAAATTGAAGCTATTGAAAACGGAAGTGCCGACAAAGAAGACAACGTATTGAAAAACGCTCCACATACTGTTGAAGATGTTGTGAATAGCGAATGGATTCATTCCTACAGTAGAGAAGATGCTGCATTCCCAAATGATGCAACAAGAGCAAGAAAATTCTGGCCAAGTGTTGGCAGAGTTAATAATGCTTATGGTGATCGTAACCTAGTTTGCAGTTGTCTGCCGATTGAAGCATACGAAGAGGAAACTGTATAAATGGATATCTGTGATATTCTGAAAAAATATAAAAATGTTGCTGTTGTTGGAATATCGAGGAATTCAACAAAAACCAGCAGATATATTGCAGAATATCTTGTTCAAAATGGATTTAATGTAGCCGGAGTTAATCCGGCTGCACCTTTTGAATGTGGTGAAATTGATGTTTATAAAAGTTTAGCGGATATTCCTTTTGAGATTGAAATTGTTGATGTATTTAGAAGAGCCGAAGATATCAAAGCACTAATCCCAGATGTGATAAAATTGAACCCAAAAGTTCTTTGGCTGCAACTGGGTATAAGAAATGATAATGCTGTGCAACCGGCCATTAATGCTGGAATTACTACCATTCAAAATAGATGTATTAAAATCGAAAACGAACGTTGCAGATAATTCAAAGATCACAGAAAGTGAATAAAATTGAATTCGATAAATTAATATTCATCTTTATTCTTCTAACATTTTCCTATTCTCAAAATCTTGACTCATCAAATAACATTGAAAATAGTTTTGTAATTATAGATTCAATTTTTATTGAAGGCAATGACATTACTAAAGAATATATTATTCTCAGAGAATTGGATTTTGAAGTAGGTGACACACTAAGCCTTGACCAAATTGAATTTAACAAAGAAAGAGTTTATAGTCTTGGCATATTTAATTTTGTTGATTTTAATCTTTTAGGTGAATCACAAAATAAAGAGCTACAAATTTCTGTTGAAGAATCCTGGTATATTTTCCCAATACCATTCTTTAAATTAAGGGAGAATTCAATTGATAAATCCTCTTATGGCATGAGGCTTTCTTGGCGGAATTTTCGTGGAAGAAATGAAAAAATTAGAGCGGTTGTTTCACTCGGCTACGATCCCTTTTATACTGTTAATTATATAAATCCGCTTTTGTCTTATGAGCAAGAAATTAGTTTTCAATTTAGTTTTAACTATAGCAATATTGCTAACAAAAGTATACAAGCGGAAAATTTAGTTGGGGGTGATTTTGATTATGATGCTATCTCAACAAGTGTAGCTTTTGGAAAAAGGATAAATAACTTCAATGAGTTTTTCCTGTCATTTAGTTTTTCAGAAATAAAATCCCCATTTGAAAATATACAACTTATTACTGCTTCAGGAAATAAAAATGAATCAGTTTTTTCAACAGGAGTTCATTACGTTTATGATAGCCGCAATTTGAAACAGCATGCCAGTGATGGAATTCATTCTACTTTTCGGTTATCGCATCGGGGATTCGGAATAAACTCAGTGAACTACAACATTTTTTATATGGATTTCAAAGAGTATAGACCAATTATAGGAGGTTTATCAAGCAAGTGGAGAATCCTATATAGACATGCTTTTGGTGATACTGTTCCTTACTATGATTACTCATATTTGGGAGTAGGCGAATTTGTCAGAGGTCATAGTAAAGAGGACAGAGAAGGACTAAAATTGATTATGACTTCACTTGAATTCAATTATCCATTAATTAAAGATTTTGATTTCAGTTTCAAATTACCATTGATACCTAAAAAACTTACCTCTGCAAGATTATCTATCTATGCTGATGTATTTGGTGATGCCGGAATAACATACGATAATTCAAATGAAATCACCTACAGCAATTTTTCTAAAGGATATGGGTTCGGATTTACATTCTTATTTCTGCCTTATCAAGCTTTCAGATTAGCCTATGCATTTAACGAAGTCAGAAAAGGAGAATTGCTGATCGGAACTGGTTTCTCTTTTTAAATAATCGCTTCTTAACTACACTGGATATTGAAACGACTTGAAACGATTCAGTTAATGTGCTATATTTTGCTCATCAACTTATATTATAAAGTAATAACACCGGAGAAAGTCAATGAAGTACAGGAAATTAGGTAATACTGACTTTAATGTGTCTGAAATAAGCTTTGGAGCTTGGGCTATCGGTGGTACATGGGGTATTGTCAAAGATGTTGCCTCTATAAAAGCACTACATCAAGCTGTTGAGAAAGGTATAAATTTTTTTGATACGGCAGATGTTTATGGAGATGGACATAGTGAAAGCTTACTGCGACATTTACAAAAGGATATTAAAAAAGATATCATAATTGCAACAAAAACTGGGGCTCGTGTACCGAATCGTGATCCAAAAGGTTATAACAAAAAGAACATTACTGAGTATGTTGAGAGAAGTTTAAAAAAACTTGATGTCGAAACAATCGATCTTTTGCAACTTCACTGTCCGCCGACAGAAATTTATTACATGCCTGAAACATTTGATATTTTTGATGAATTAGTGAAAGATGGAAAAGTAAAACACTATGGTGTAAGTGTTGAAAAAGTAGAAGAAGCGTTAAAGGCAATTGAATATCCAAACGTAGAAACAGTGCAGATAATCTTTAATATGTTTAGACAAAGGCCATCAGGTTTGTTTTTTGAGCAAGCAAAAAAGAAGAATATAGGTATAATCGCTAGAGTACCATTATCATCAGGTATGTTGACTGGCAAAATGAATGCAAATACATTCTTTGCTAATGATGATCATAGGTTATTTAACAGAAAAGGGGAAGCCTTTGATAAAGGGGAAACATTTTCCGGTATTGAATACGAAATCGGATTAGAAGCAGTAGAAATGCTGAAAGATATTTGCCCTGACGATTATACACTTTCACAATTTGCTCTTAAATGGATTCTAATGTTTGAAGAAGTTTCATGCACAATTCCTGGAGCTAAAAACGCATCACAAGTAGATGACAATACCGCTGCATCAGAAAAGCATGATCTAACAAGAGAACTTATGCAAAAAGTCAATGATATATATGAAAGCAAAATTAAAAAATTAGTTCATCATCATTGGTGAGATAATATCCAAAATTTGAGGAATTACAAATGCATAAAAATATAATTATAATTTTACTATTTAGTTTTGTGTTAACAATACAGTCTCAAGTTGAATATAAAAAAGTTATTGAAAAAACAATTTTACCAACTGGAGAAATATTTAAAACATGGGAAAACAATACAGAGTATTCAAAAATATATTATGTCGATCAAAATCATCCAAAAGCCTCTGACAGTAATCCAGGGACAGAAGCTGAACCTTTGTTAACAATTAATAGAGCTGCACAACTTGTCAGAACTGGTGAAAAAGTTGTAATAAAGAGAGGTGTTTACAGAGAAAAAATAATTCCAAAATATGGCGGCGAATCTGATAAGAAAATGATAAGTTATGAATCCTTCCCTGAAGATGAAGTGATAATCAAAGGTTCGTTTGTATTAGAAGAAAAATGGGAGAGATCATTAAATCCAACTCAATATTCTGAAAAATTGTGGATGACAACTTTACCTGATTCAGTATTCCCGCATCAAAGTCCATTCAAAATTCAAAATGCAAATGCAGATGACATTAAGATTATGCCTTGGGCAGAAGAGTGGGTTGGCAGAGCGCCATACACTTTAACACGCGGTATGATTTTTCAAGATGGTGAAAGACTTTCAGAATTAGTTGCTTATGAAGATTTAGTCAGAGTTCCAGGTGCATATTGGGTCGATTCCTCAGGCACAGTTTTGCACATTCACCCATTTGATAAGAAAAATCCAAATGATACTAAAATAGAAATTACTTTTACACCGCACCTTTTTAAGCCGGAGCAGATAGGGCTTTCATTTATTCAAGTCAAAGGATTAACTTTTATGCACGCCGGCAATGGTTTCCCAAGGACTGGTACAGGTTCATTATTTACAAATGGAGGGCACCATTGGATTATCGAAAAAAACAAATTTGATCAAATGAACTCAGTTGCGCTAGAAGTTGGTGCTTTATGGGTAGAAACAAGTGATCTCGAATTAAGGGAAAAAGCATATAAATATGCGGTTGAGAATCCAGGATATATGATTGTTAGAAGAAATGAAATTTCAAATTGCGGGACAGGTGGAATTCAAGGAATGTTTGTGAAGAATGCTCTAATCGAAGACAATCATATTTATAATATTGGCTGGCAGGACGTTGAACGCTATTGGGAGTGCTCGGCTATAAAAGTATTACTTGTTACAAACAGTTTAGTAAGAAGAAATTTAATTCATGATGTTGAAGCTGCTTCGGCAATTTGGATTGATTGGAATAATCACAATGTTAGAGTAACTCAGAACACTGTATTTGATTTAAACATGTGCTGCAATGGTGGATTATTTATAGAAGCTTCGCGTGTTTGGAATATGATTGATCACAATATTGTTATGAATGTTCATGGGATTGGTATTTACGGTGGTGATTCTGATAGCTTGATTATTGCACATAATTTAATAGTAAATACTGATAATTCGGGAATTCATTGTATTGTGGGGACGGACAGATCGATGAACGGCAGGCCATTTACATCGGTTGATCATAGAATTTTTAACAATTTATTTGAAACAGAAGCTCCAATATTTTTTGACTCCGCACAAAATTATTCTGACAACAATGTTTTCGACAATGACTTTGATTTGGTTGGTTGGAGAAAAAAAGGGTTTGATGAAAATAGTTATAAGTTAGGTTTTACCACAAAGTTTGACAGAGAAATATTAGAATTAGCTATTTACACGCAAGGTGATATACCACAGGTAGAAACAAATGATTTATTTAAATATGATTTTAATAATAATAGTAGGAATTCAAAAACAGTTACCGGCCCTTTTAATAACTGGACCGGTAAACAATACAAAATTAATATCGACCCAAGGAAAC
>JANQIV010000161.1 GCA_028282005.1 Melioribacteraceae bacterium
ATGAACCTGTAAACCACTCCGGAAAAACAACAAAATCACAATTCTGATTTGATATGTTTTTTATTAAATTTTCAGCTTTGTCCAAAAAATCATCGGGAGTTTGAAAAATTTCCATCTCCCATTGAACTAAGCCAATCTTTACATTTTTTTTGCTATTCATAACTATAAGATTTTTTCAGATTAAACTATTTATCGAGATATTGTTTCAATCTGCCATTAATAAAATACTGCCATCCCCCAACACAACTCTCTCTTTTGAACTCCGGTATATCATCGGAGAAATCTTCAATCACTTCTGTTGTAAGTCGTAAAATTGTTTTGTTGTTTTCTTCGAACAATTCAAAAATAACGTTTGAGTCACCTTCGTAGCCGTCATATTTCCAAGTGTATTTTATCAACTCATTTGGAATGACTTCAATAACCTTCCACTAGTGGGGAAAGTTTCTTTCTCCAGTATTGACTTCAAATTTTGCTTCAAATCCCACCTCTGCTTTAAAGTCCGGAATATTTTCAAAAAACCACTGTACCATTTCGTCAACTTTTGTAATTGCATTCCAAACGATATCAGCAGATTTATTGAAAGATTGTTCTACTACTACTGGCGGTTCACTTGTTTTCATTTTGTTTCCTTGAATTTAGAATTCATGAAAAAATACAATTCTTTCTATGAATAAAAAAATTAAAACAATATTAAAAAAGCTGCCCAATGGCGGCTTTAAGCTAATCTATTTAGTAAAAGGGAAGTTATGAATTAATGATTCGTAAAGTACCACGCCCCGAAGTTTCTACTCCTACATTTATAGAAGTGCCATCAGCAAGTGTTCCTGTTAGTCTGCCGTTTTCATGTACAAGGTTTGATCCTTCAACAGTAACTGCGCCCCATCTAATTATTAACCAGTCCCCTTCGAACTTTCCGCCCGATACAATTGCTGACCCATTAGTTATTTTAAATGAATATCCTTCAGATGGTTTGTTAGTGTTGGACATAAAATTTCCCGCTTTAATGTTCATTGTCCCGGATGTCTGCAAAATTGCTGAACTAAATTCTGATTCACCATTACCTCCTATTATTGTGCCCCCGGTAATTGTTGCTTCATTGCCTTGAAGTAAAAGACCAATACCTCCAGAAGTGCCGGCATTTCCGCCGATAATATCTCCTCCAGACATTACAATTCTCCCTGAATCTAAACTAATCCCATGTCCTCCAACTGTTTCTGCACTTCCGCCTGTAACAACTCCTCCTTTCATAATAATAGTGCCAAAATATGTTTCAATTGCTGTACCTGCTTTAGTTTCAGCTTTTGGAGGAGCAATTGAGCCGTCTGTTATTGACATATACCCGCCGTTTAAAACGACTCCGGCAACTCCTACAAAACCTGATTGTCCGTTTGTTATTTCACCTCCGTTTACATTTAGATTACCGCTATTTTCGACAGTTACTGCCGGAGCATAGCTACTATTGGAAGGTGTTGTTATTGAGCCGTAAGTTTCAACGTTAACTGTACCGTTAAAAATATCATAAGATTGAACAACTTTAGAAGTTATGTCATAAGTTTTTCCATCAGTTATATACATAGCAATTAAATACCTCCATTTATTAGAATGAGAATTAAAAGAAAATTTTTACTGTTGTAACAACACAACAATATTTATTTCCAGTTAATTACAGCAAGTCTATTTAAACAAAATTATTTTTTTGAATTCAAAAAGCCCTTTGTTTTCAATTCCGCAAAAAAGCTGCCGGAAGGGCAGCTTTATAATCAGAACGATTCTTAAATTTGGTTGGTGTTTTTAAGAGTTAATTATTTTTAATGAACCACGGCCACCAACTTGAACTGCCACGTTAATTGGAGTACCGTCTGCAAGTGTACCTGTTAACCTTCCGTTCTGGTGAACAAGATTTGAACCTTCAACAGTAACTACTCCCCCCATTATTATTTTCCAATCGCCTTCAAATTTACCGCCCGATACATTTGCTGAACCTCCGCTTACTGATAGGGAATACCCTATAATAGTACCTCTCGGTGGAGCTACGAATGTACCAGCCTTAATATTGAGAGTTCCTCCTTCTTGGTCTATTGCCGAGCCTGGAACGGTTTCGCCGTTTCCTCCGGTGATGGTACCTCCGGTAATAGTTGTTGCCGAGCGATAGCACAATAAAAGCGCACTGCCACCGCCATTTCCAGCACTGCCTCCGGTGATACTGCCATTATTTATTGTTAGATTTGCACTGCTGACTTTGATCCCCATTCCTCCCATCGTAGCAGCATTACCGCCTTTAATTGTTCCTCCATTTATTATTACGCTGCCGAAGTTCGCTATAATCGAGGTTCCTCCACCGGTAACCGCATTTGGCGAAGCGACAGTACCGCTTGCGATGTTTAGGTGCCCGCCATCTACAACCACAGCAGACATTCCTGCAGTACCTGTTTGACCATTTGTTACTTCGCCCCCGTTAACATTTAATGTACCTGCTCTGTCAACAGTAACGGTCGGATCAAAATAATCATTAGCTTGGGTGGTCATAGAACCACCTGTTTCAACATTTACTGTTCCATTAATGATATCGTACGGTTGGTTAACTGCTGTATTTATATTATGTGTTTGTCCGTCTGTTATATAGACTGCCATAAAAGCCTCCAAATAATTTATTTTGTTTGATTAGTTATTGAGTTGTATTGCAGTAACGCAGATTAAAAATCTGCGCTACTTTTATTTATATTTTTCAGATAATTTTTAGTACGGAAATGCGTTGCCAATCCATGTGCCTTGCTGGTAGTGAACATTCGGCTGATTAATTAATTGCACGTTGCTTGACCTTTCAAATACCATCACAAAATCTGATCCTCCAAACTGGAAGTAACCCAGCTCTTCACCTTTGTGAATTGTTACACCTTCTTCAGCAGTTAAAACTACAGACGATACTTGTGCCATTCCCATTGGTAAGCAAGCTACTAATCCTATTGGCGAATCGATAACAACAAGCCCGCGTGTTTGAACAAACTGATATCCGGTTCCGTCAAGAGCATTAAGAGCGTTAACAAGTTTTCCGTCTACTTCTTTCTTAACAACATTAACGTCAAGGTACGCTTGCCCTTGAATGATTTTTGCTTCGAGAACTTTACCTTCAACCGGAGTATGCCAGCGATGGTAATCAAAAGTGTTTAAGAAACTGTGTGTAAAGATTCCGCCTTTAAAAGCATCAGCATAATCACTGTCTTTTAATAATTCGTGTATGCTCCACTGAATACCTTTTACATCGAGTTTATTTTCTTCAACATAAATTTCATTCTTTTCGCTTATCTGCCACCAGCCAACAAAAGTGCAATCTGCAGGAGATACAATAACACTGTCATCTCTCAAGCCGGCTATGGGACGCATTCCCGGTTTGTAATGCCTTGCAAAGAACTGGTTAAATGTGCGGTAGGCTTTCCAATCATTTTCATTTTTGTCTTCTTCATTTAAGTAACTTGCCGGAGGCGGCATGTATTCATTCCAATTGAAAAGAGGATCATCTTTAAATGATTTTACATGTTTAGCTGAATCGTCAGTATCAAGATAAGCACCCCATGAAACTGCAAACTCTTTGATCCATTGTGATAAAGGTGTCAGCTCTTTTGAACTTGCGCCTGGCTCAACCGGGCTTTGCAAAGATTTTACGGGTTCCTGGTCAACGATAAAATAGAACTCGGTGATTTTGTCATATACGAAACGTGTGTCACCTTTTTCACGCGGAGCCCAGTTAACTAGCATATCCAGCCAATTAAGATAATCATTGTAATCATTCCATTCTTTTAATTCCGGGAAATTATAAATATCATATTCCTGCGCTTTGTAAATGGCTTTGTTAAAATCATCTTGCCAATTGTTTTCATTAATTAAATCATTCAGTTTTTGAACAATAGGTTCCATTCTTCCTCCTTAAAATTGATTAAAAAAGTTTATGTAAAAGAAAAAGCCTGTAAATGAATTTCAGCTTAAGCGATGTGATTATATTAAATTGAAAAGTGGACTAGGTTAATATAATTTAATTTAAAATAGAAAGTTTATCTAAAAAATAAAAATTTAAAATGATTTGCAGTTGTTAAAAATTTGTTATCTCAATTGAATTTTTTCTTGACCGTCACTTAAAAGTGACCTATATTTGTCACGAAAGCCATAGAAAAGGTGACATCGATGGGACAGATAAGAAACAAAGAGAGAACTAAACAAAAACTTGTTGATGCTGTCGGAAGGATAATCATAAACGAAGGTTTTGAAAAAATTGGCGTTAACGCTGTGGCCAAAGAGGCCGGGGTTGATAAAGTGTTGATTTACAGATACTTCGGTGGGTTAAACGGTTTAATGGAAACCTATGTTTTCCAAAAAGATTACTACACTAATCTAAAAAAGCAGATTGCTAAAAAAGTGGCAAGTGGAGACGAAAAAGGGGTAATTGAAGCAATAAAAGATATGCTTTTAGGCCAGGCAAATGAGCTATTTAAAGACAAAGAACTTCAGGAAATTTTGAGATGGGAAGTAGTTAACAAAAATGAAATTACAGATGCGTTAGCAGCCGAAAGAGAAAACCAGAGCATCTGGCTTTTAAATCAGATTGAAAAAGTAATTGAATCCGAAGAAACGGATATGCCTGCACTAACCGCAATTCTTGCCGGGGGAATAAGCTATTTAATCCTTCGCGCAAAACATGCTTCACTCGTAAACGGAATTGACATTAAGACTGAAGAAGGCTGGAGGAGAATTGAGAAGACCCTCTCTCAAATAGTTGATATTGTAGCTAACAAAGGAATAACCAGTTATTGAGTTTAACATTTGCTTTATTGCTTCATAAATAAACTTAACTTGTTTTTTCCTTTGATTCTTTCGTATTCCACATCTTCAGTATAGTTTTTAATAATAGCCAAGCCTATTTCGTCTTCGTAAGTTTTTTCAAGCAGGTTTCCTTCTTCATCGCTGCTTATAAAAACTATTTGAAGCCTATCCTGTTTTTCGGAATATGACAGAGTTAAATCAACATCAATTTCATCTGTAGTAGAATTATGTAAAACGAGTAGTTCTTCAATAACAAGTTGAACATTCCGGATAGTCTTTTTTGCAATAACATGCTTTTCACAGAAGTGCTGTATCTCAGCGTTCATTGCGTAAAGATCAAAACCAACGCTGCCGATGTAATAATTCAAACTCCGTATTCTGTTGATAAAGGCTTTAGTTTTTTCTCGCAGAGGATTTTCAAAAATTTGTTCCGGTGGGCCGTCTTCATAAATTGACCCTTCGGACATATAAATAACACGGTTGGAAACATCACGTGCGAAATCCATTTCGTGTGTTACAATCGCCATTGTCATTCCTTCCTTTGCGAGCCGGCGAATTACCGCGAGTACTTCACTAACCATTGTCGGGTCAAGCGCCGAAGTAGGCTCATCAAAAAGTATAATGTCGGGTTCCATCGAAAGACATCTTGCTATTGCGACTCTCTGTTTTTGTCCGCCCGATAATTGATCCGTAAAACTCTCAGCTTTTTCAGCAAGTCCAACCATGTGCAGCAGTTCCATGGCTTTCTTTTCCGCATCTTCTTTTTTTATTTCGAGCAGTTTAATCGGGCCGATTGTTAAGTTTTCGAGCACAGTGAGATGACTGAAAATATTGAACGACTGGAATACCATTCCCATTCTCTGCCGGATTTTCGGTACGTTAGTTTCTTTATCGAGTATATCAATTTCATCAATAAATATTTTTCCGCCTGTAGGTGTTTCCAGTAAATTAAGGCAGCGTAAAAAAGTACTCTTCCCCGTTCCGGACGGACCGATGATCGAGATTACTTCACCTTTGTTTATATCGAGATTAATATTTTTGAGAACCGTCAGTTCACCGAATTTTTTTGATAAATTTTCTACTCGTATCATAACTAACCCCTCCTCAATTTGTATTTTGGATTAGTCCTTCGCTCTATGTATTCAAGCAGCAGCAGCAGTAGCCAGGAAATTAAGAAGTACAAAACAGCAACCATTATTAACGGGAAGAAAGCGTCGAAGGTACGGCTGCGAATTATGTCGCTCGCTTTTGTTAAATCCTGCACTGCTATGTAACCAACAATGGAAGTCATTTTTACAAGTGATATGATTTCACCGTTATAAACCGGCAGTATCCTTCTTGCGGCTTGAGGCAGAATAATATAAACGAAAGTTTTCACTTTTGTGAAGCCCATTGCGATCCCGGCTTCGGTTTGACCTCTGTCGATACTTTCGATCCCGGTTCTGTACATCTCGGAAACATAAGCGGCAAAATTAAGTCCGAATGCTATTACCGCAACAAACACCGGGTCAATATCGACCGAGGCAAAGACAACATAAAAGATTATCATCAAAAGAACGAGAACAGGAGTGCCTCTTAAAATTGATATATAAATTTTTGCGAATACGTAACAAACTTTTTGGTGCGACATTCGCAAAAGACAAATGACCCCTCCGAGAATACTCCCGAATAAAATTGAAAGGACTGAAATTACAATCGTTGTTCTCAAACCTTCAAGGATAAGCACATAACGGTTTTCCAAAATTATATTGCTGTAAAAGCTCTCGGCTACTCCTTCAAAAAAAGATTTTTCTGGTTGGGAGTCATTGTCATTTTGGGTTTCCGCATATCCCGCTACATTTTGTTTAAGCACGATCATACTTGCGCCGAGGTTCATGTACGGAACAGAAAAATCAATTTGCTTTTTCCGTTCTTCAGTAATCATAACCGTACACGAAATCATATCGATTTTTTTTGCTGCGGCTGAGGCAATTAAGCTCCCGAAATCCATATCGGCCAGCACAAGCTTTTTCCCGAGAGAAGCAGCAAACCTTGCAGGTATTTCAATATCAAATCCTATTACTTCGTTGTCTTTTACGGTAGTGAAAGGCAACCCTTTATCGCCAACTATTCCGACTGTCAGTGTTCCGTTGTTTTCCGGGTTTTCAATCACCGGCATTTCCGATTCTGCTTTATTAATCCAGCGGTCAATTATATCGTCGTAAACACCATTGCTTTGTATCTCTTTAAAAAACTTGTTGTACTCTTCACGAAGTTCGTCGTCATTTTTGTTAAAGCCCATACCTACCGGAACAGCAAATAAAGTATCGCCGAAAATCATCAAATTGGAATCTTCTTTGAGAAGTTCGCCCATAGCTTGGGTAGTGTAAACTGCAGCGTCAACTTTGCCGGAGCGCAGAGCAAGCAATACATCGGACGGCCCTTTATACTGCATCGCGATTGCATCCGGGTAGTTGTGCTGTATAAAACTATCGTGTGTTGTTCCGCTTATTACTGCTATTCGCTTTGTCTTTAAATCGTCGAGTGATTGCAGATTTAATCCTTCGCTTTTTTCCCCGGTGGGCTTCTTTGTAATTATCATCTGAGAATTACGGAAATATGATTTTGAAAAGTTAACCGATTTAGCTCTCTCTTCTGTTGCTGTCATACCCGTAACAATCAAATCAATTTTTCCCGATGCAAGTGCGGGAATAAGCGCAGAGAATTTCATGTCAACAAACTCAACGGGCCTTCCGAGTTTAGCTCCAATCCTTTTCGCGAATTCGCCGTCGTGTCCAGTGTAATCTCCATTTTCGTCAACAAAGCAGAAAGGTTCACGAGTTGCGCTTGTGCCAACTTTTAAGACTTTTCCTTCAGTTGGGAGTTTTATATCAGCTTTTTCGTACGGACCAAAATCTGTTTTGAACCATCTGCGTTTCATATCTTTGAAGGTTCCGTTGTTTGTCAACTCTTCGATAATTTCATTAATGTCGGTAAGCAGTTCACCATTGCCTTTTCGTATTGCGACAGATGTATACTCTGTATCTACGGGCTGTTCTAAATATGTGAGATCGGAGTTAAACTTTGTCACATTAAAAGCTTGCGGGAATCCGGAAATAACGGCATCAATCTGGTTCGATTTTAACGCAGCGATAGCATCCATTACATCATCAAAACTTTTTACATCGGTTTCCGGGAATTTTACTTTAGCGAGTGCTTCACCTGTTGACCCTGTCATTGCGCCTATTGAGACACCTTCTTTTAGGTCTTCAAATTTTGTGATATATTTTTTTGAGTTGCTTGAACATCCGGTAGAAAAGGTAATGATAATTAGTGCCGTAGCAAACGAGACAAAGATTTTATTCATTTAGCGTTCCGTTATTTTTTTACGATAAAACCGCTAGAGTAATTTTTTTTCTAAAAGTTGTTTTGATAAAAAAATTGAATTGTGGCAATAAGATAACAGAAAAAAAATTTGATGTGGAAATTATTTTATTAATCTTTCAGTTGTTTTTCGATTTTGTCCAATACTTTTTGTGAGGGATAATTATCCAAAATTAATTTGTTCATCTCAGGAATAATAGATACTTTTAACTACTTACCATCTCAAAAATCACATCAAACAAATGGAGGGCTTAATGCTTGAGTCAATTATTTATTTTATCATAGTAGGTGTTGTTGCTGGATTTTTAGCCGGAAAAATTATGAAAGGCAAAGGCTATGGTTTCATAGGCAATTTAGTTATTGGTATTATCGGTGCAGTAATTGGTGGATTTGTTTTTGGCTTAGTTGGATTATCGTCATACGGTTTAATTGGTGCAATAATTTCAGCATTAGTTGGTGCAATAATTTTAATCTGGATAATAGGAAAGCTTAAGAAATAAATTAAGCTTCCCCGCAGTGGTCGTTCTGAATTTATTTCAAATTGTTATATAGAACAATTTGAGAAACTAGATTTTTGGACAAGCCCCGTAATGCGTTATAAGTACTTGTTTAATTCGGACAACAACTATTATTTGATAGTGTTTTAACCAAAAAATTTTATATTGAAATTTCCCTAAGATGGATTCCGAATGCATTATGAATTGTTAAGTCTCGGAAGTATAATAATACTCGGCATATTAGCCCAGCTTCTTGCCTGGAGATTGAAAATCCCTTCAATTATCCTGCTGTTAACTTTTGGTTTAATTGCGGGTCCGTTTACGGGTTTTTTAAAGCCTGCTGAACTTTTCGGTGATGCTCTGCTTCCTTTTGTTTCAATTACGGTTGCAATAATTTTATTTGAGGGCGGTTTAACTCTCCGGCTAAAAGAATTAAGAACTGTCGGCAAAACAGTGCTTAGTTTGGTAACGGTGGGAGCAATTGTTACAGGAGTTTTATCTGCTCTTTCCGCCCATTTTTTGTTTGATGTAAACTGGCGTATTTCCATTCTGCTGGGAGCTGTTTTTACTGTTACAGGTCCAACAGTAATCGGACCGCTTCTTCGGCATATTCGTCCTTCAGGGAAAGTTGCAGATATTTTAAAATGGGAAGGAATAGTAATCGACCCTATTGGCGCACTGTTAGCAGTAATAGTATTTGAAATTATTTTGATCGGTGAAATTGAACAAGCTGGAATCCAAGTCCTTTTCGTTCTTACAAAGACTATTTTCTTTGGATCTGTTTGCGGATTGGCATTTGCTTATATGCTGGTATTTATGATCAAAAATTATTTGGTGCCGGATTTTCTGCACGGGACATTAACTCTTTCAATGATTATTGGCGCTTATCTTTTATCGGATTCGGTTCAATCCGAATCAGGATTATTTGCTGCTACTCTTATGGGATTGGTACTAGATAATCAAAAACTTGTTTCGGTTAAGCATATTGCTGAATTTAAAGAAAATCTCAGGGTGCTGATAATCTCTGCTTTGTTTATTACACTTGCGGCTATGATGAGTTTAACTGATTTAGGCAGTCTAACAATAGGAAGTTTTGTATTGCTTCTATTACTAATATTTGTAATCCGTCCGATTTCAGTTTGGGTATCCACTCATAAATCCGGCTTAAAATTCGGTGAGAAAGCATTTATTGCATTGATGGCACCGAGAGGAATTGTTGCTGCTGCGGTTTCATCAATTTTTGCAATTCGTTTGTCTGAAGTAGGTGTGCCTCAGTCTGAATTAATAGTGCCGACTACATTTCTAGTAATCATTGGTACAGTAACTTTTTATGGCTTAGTTTCTCCCATTGCAGCAAAAAAACTTAAACTTGCGCAAGCCGATCCGCAAGGGGCTTTAATTGTTGGCGCTCATACTTGGGGTAAAAATTTAGCAAAGTTGTTAATTGATAGAGGATTCAGAATAGTAGTTGTTGATACTAATTTGAGAGCAATATATAAAGCCAGGTTAGAAAGAATTCCTGTTTTTCATGGTTCTGCACTGTCCAGCGAAATTTTTGATGATATAAACTTTAATGGGATTGGTAAATTAATTGCTATTACTCCCAATGACGAAGCAAATTCGCTAGCAGTCCTTCACTTTGCGGATTTTTTTGAAAGGGAAGGATTATATCAAATTACTCCCGAAAAAACAGAAAAAAAAGATAATGATAAATTTTCGCCAAAGCATTTGAGGGGAAGATTCATATTTAATGATGATACAAGTTACTCTACAATTAATCAATATTTTATAAACGGCTGGAAAATTAATTCGTTTAAACTTTCTTCAACCCTTACCTTAAATAAATTCAAAGAAAGTTTTTCTCAAGAATTTATCCCATTGTTTTTAATAACTGAGGACAGAAAGCTAAGAGTATTCTCCTCCGATATTGACTTTGAACCAAAATCTGGAGATGAGGTTATTGCCCTTGTAAATGAAGCAAAAACAAAAAAATAAAAAGCCCCAGTTGGGGCTTCTAATTTAATTTAAAAGTTATCGGCATTGCGAATTTTACTTTTAATTTACTTCCTTTGTGTTCACCCGGATTAAATTTTGTTTTTTTAATTCCTTCAATTGCGGCTTCATCACATCCAAAACCAATACCTTTTATAATTTTGACATCATTTACATTTCCACTTTCATCAACATAAATCATCGCAAAAACTCTTCCTTGCACACCGTTTTTTTTAGCATGTTCGGGATACTCTATGTTGCTGTAAATCGATTTCATGCCGCCTGTTGGAAAAGGCATTTTTTCAGCAGCTGGAACATACCCGTCACTATTAGCCAAAATAGAAATTGCGCAGAATACCACCAATAATATTCCAATTCCTTTTGAAATATTCATTGTAACCTCATTTTTATGAAATTTTAGTTTAGAACAATAGATAGAAGGATTTATCTATACAGTAATGATGACGCCCTTATTTTCGGCGTTAATTAGCTATTGTTTATAGCCTTATTGAGCTAATAGGAGACACTTAATATTAAGTTAATATGCACTTCAAATCTGTTTATAACTTTAATTAAATCTTAACTGAAGTAAAGCAATTAAAAGGAGGGAAAACTTGCCTGATAAACAGGCAAGTTAATTAAACTTAGTTTATCTTAAAATTTATTGGCAAAGCGAATTTTACATTTTGCTTTTTCCCGTTCTGTACACCTGGATTAAATTTAGTTTGCAAAATCCCTTTTTTTGCAGCTTCGTCACATCCGTATCCGATACCTTTTACAATTTTAACTTTAGTTACATCACCATTATCGCTAACAAATACCATAGCATAAACTTTTCCTTCAATACCTTGTTTCATAGCTTGTTGGGGGTATTCAATATTTTTATACAAAGCTTTCAATCCACCGATAGGGGTTGGCATTTCGTCAGCTATAGCAATATATTCATTAGTATTTGAAATTAAATTTATTGAAAAAACTAGAAACAATAATTTAAATGAAAGTACTTTTTTAATTGTGTTCATTTTATCCACCTTGTTATTATTCGTAATCATTTTGTATTTTGTTAATTATATTAAACAAACAGCTAAAAAACATGAATATAATTTCGTATAAATTATTCCTTTTTGAAATAGCTCAGTTGAGCTTTTAAATCAACTTAATACTAACTTAATTTTGCAATGTACCAGAATTAGGCGCAATTATTGCATTGCTATTGATTCCATTATTTGTTAATTGCAGGCCTATTCTTTTCAAACTTTCAAGGGGGCTATTTTGAGAAAAATTGAAGGCTTTCTTTTATTTATTTTTGTAATTGTTGTATCGCTATTTTTAATTGACATCGATCTTAAAAAGCAAACAAAACCTCACGGAAAAATTTCCGGAGCATTTCAAGCATTAAGTTTATGGGGCGAGTCACGTGCATTTCCGAAAAAGACTTTTCCAAAAGCTGCTACATACGAAGCGTTTGAATATTCTAAAAGTCAAATGGTAAACAAACTCAGCAAAACTCAAGAAGTTGAGCCATGGGAAACTCTGGGGCCGCATAATAAAGGTGGAAGAACCCTTGCTGTGGCGATTAATCCGAAAAACCCGAGAACAGTTTATGCCGGTTCTGCAAGTGGTGGACTATGGCGTTCATACAGCGGAGGTGAAGGAGCCGAAGGGTGGCATTATGTTTCAACCGGTTTCCCGGTTCTGGGTGTTATGGGATTAGCGATTGATCCTGTTGATACAAATATTGTATATATCGGCACAGGCGAAGTTTATAATCATGAGCAAACCGGACTTGATGGAGCTGTAAGAGTAACTCGCGGCAGCTACGGAATTGGAATTCTGAAAACTACTGACGGCGGAGCTACTTGGACAAAAAGTTTAGATTGGACTTATGAGCAGCAAAAGGGAGTTCAAGCGATTAAAATTGATCCCACCAATCCAAATATTATTTGGGCTGCGACAACAGACGGTATTTATAAATATGATCAGGCGCAACCTCAACCGGAATGGGATTTAGTGCATAATGTAATTATGGCAAATGATTTAATAATTCACCCCACAGATCCAAATATTGTTGTCGCTGCTCACGGAAATTTAGGCAGTCCGGGCCATGGTTTGTACCGAACAGCAAACGGCGGCGAAACCTGGGTTAAAATCGAATCCGGTGTTCAAACAGAATTTTTTGGTAAAGGGCAATTAACAGTCTGTACATCTTCCCCAAATGTAATGTACTACGGAGTCGGCAATAGTTGGGGAGTTGCACCACCTACTCCTCCTGCAAATGCAACTTGGTTAAGTAAGTCAACCGATGGCGGCTTAACCTGGCGAATTGTGAATACTACTGATTGGTCACTTTGGCAAGGGTGGTTTTCACATGATGTTGCAGTTGATCCATCAAATCCTGATATAGTTTATGCAATTGGTATTCAAATCTGGAAGTCAACGAATGGTGGAATCAACTTTACACAAGTTTCCGGAGGTGCAACATATAGTGGTCAACGTCCACCGGGAACAGGGGATGGTACCTCAACTTATTCACATGCTGATCATCACGACATCACTATTTACGAAGGGGATCCGAACATAATCTATTTTGGAAATGATGGTGGAGTTTTTAGAACTTTAGATGCCGGACAAACTTTTGAGGGAGTAAACGGAGGCTACCAGACTACTCAATTTTATCCTGGCGTAAGTGTTACGGAAAATGATGCAAATTTTATTATGGGTGGTTTACAGGATAATGGAACCGTAATCTTTCGTGGAACTACTGCATGGCAAAGATGGGCTCATGGCGGAGACGGCAGCTGGACCGGGATAAATAGTGATAACAGTAATATAGTTTATACTTCATCACAATTTTTAAATATAGTTAGATCAACAAATGGCGGCTTCTATTTTGATGTTTTTATAGCACCTCCTAATTCAAGCAGGCCAACAGCATTCATTGCTCCGTTTGTTGTGTCACCATCAGACCCAAATGTGCTTTATGCAGCAAGAAATATTGTCTATAAATCATCTAATTTTGGTGACTCCTGGGAAACAGTGAACAGGGGGAGAATACTTGATGGTAATTTTATTTTTGCAATGACAATATCTCGTCAAAATCCTGATGTGGTTTATGCCGCAACTGCGCCTTATAATAATTCTGACCACGGAGTTTTCCGCAGTGAAGGTGATGGTGAACTTTGGACACGAATTGATAACGGATTACCGGAGTTATATCCCGGAGATATTTATGTAGATCCGGTAAATGATAATATTGTTTACATTACGTACCTGGGATTTGATTCACCTGTAGTTTTTAAGTCTGTTGATAGAGGTGATAATTGGACTGACATTACAGCTAACTTGCCAAAGATACCTACCACTGCTATTGCTGTTGATCCTCAAAGAACTGAGCATTTGTATATCGGAAATGATATCGGGATGTATATTTCAATAAATGGCGGAGATAGTTGGGAGCTTTTTAGTGAAGGCTTGCCGGATGCAATTATGGTTACTGACCTTAACATTCAGGATGGTGCCGGTAAAGTAATTTTAACTTCGCATGGTAACGGCGCTTATAGAAGAGATTTGTTTAGAACTATTACTGATGTTGATAAAAATAGCAAACTCCCGGTAAAATTTGTTTTAGAACAAAACTATCCTAATCCATTTAATCCGATTACTACAATTAAGTATAACGTTGCCAGTAATGATAATATTTCAATAAAGGTTTATGATATTCTTGGAAATTCAATTGCAACTTTAGTAAATGAACAAAAAGAAGCTGGAGAATATGAAGCTGTTTTTGATGCTTCAAACATAAGTAGTGGAATTTATTTTTATGTTTTACAAGCTGGTGATTTTAGAGAAATGAAGAAAATGGTTTTATTGAAATAAAAAAAGCCCCGGTGACGGGGCTCTTTTTCAACCAACATTTTAGAGTAAATCTCTATATCTTAAATTCAATAGCCATAGCTACTTTTGCTTTAACTACTTTACCTTTTGCCTTACCAGGTTTGAATTTTGCTTTTTTAATTGCTTTTATTGCAGCTTCGTCACAACCACTGCCAATACCTTTGATAAGTTTTACATCGTCAACATCACCTTTTTCATTTACAAAAATCATAACATATACTTTGCCTTGAGTTTTTGCTTTTACTGCTTCAGCTGGGTATTGTATATTTTTGTAAATACCTTCTAATCCACCTTTTAATTCCGGTACTTCTTCAACAACAGATAAATAATCATTAGAGTTTGCTGTAATATTTGTAAAGATTAATGCAAGTAAAGTAAATGCTAAAGTCAATAAGTTTATCAACTTCATTTCCGACCTCCGTTTCGTAGTATTTTTATCCTTAAATCTTGCTATTACGATTAACTAAATAATCACCTGTATTATCGAACTAATCGGAGCCAAATTTAAATAAATGAGATGAACGGGTAATATTTTGCGATGAATTGATTCCGATTCAGTAAATTTCGGAAATTCGTTTAATTCATTTTAAATTCAATAGGAATCGCAACTTTTACTTTTACTTTTTTCCCTTCGTGAACTCCCGGACTGAATTTGCATTTTTTTACAGCAGCAACTGCTGCTTCGTCACATCCTGCCCCGATTCCTCTCACCACTTTAGCATCGCCAACTGTTCCGTCTTCATTAACAAATGCTAAAACAAAAACTTTGCCTTGTACACCTGCTTTGAGAGCCATTTCGGGATAAACAACATTTTTTGCAATTGCGGATAATCCACCTTCAACTACCGGCATTGTTTCTGCAAATGGTAAATAAGTGGCTTCATTACCGTTGCTGGCAAAAGTGATAGTTGAGAAAATTAAAGTAAGGGTAAGTATTAAGCTAAACTTTTTCATGACTAATTCCCTTTAGTATTATGTAAATCCCTTTAAGAAAATGTTACCTTAGGCTATAATATGCCCATTTGTATTATCGGAGAATAGCCCGCAAAGTTTAGTGCAAAAACTTGGAAAAATGATTGTTAATCGATAAATATTGTTAATCAGAATCGGACTCTTGGACGACTTTAATTTTCTGCAAACCAAGATGAGAGATAGTGGTGCTATCTTTGAATGGTAAAAAGAAAAGATTATAGTTACTGCCGGTAATTATCTCTTCAGGATTTAAATAACCTTCAACTAATTCTGTCTTTTCTCTTAGTTTTGACTGAAATACTAGTTCAAATTGATAAAATATTCGGTATTCATTTTTGTTGTGAAGTTTTAATACAATTCCGTTATAAGAATTATTTGCCTTTTTGTAAAAAAGAAATGAAACATCTAAGCCCTTATATTCAGCTACTTTCTGCCATGGATTTGCAAAAATGAATGACACTAATACCAGCAGAAATAATATTTTTATTCTTTTACCCATTTATCAAAATTTATTTTATTTTTGAAACTAATCACCATAAAAAATTTGACACACTAAATGAAGTTTGCCAACAGTAAAATTGAAGTATTCATTTTTTTAATTATTGTATTTTATTTACTGAACATATTGTCATCACTTCTAATTCCATTAGCTTTTGCGTACTTGGCAGCTTCGCTCTTCCAGCCATTAATTCAAATTCTTCAAAACAAAAAAATTCCCAAATGGCTTATTTATCCGTCAGTAATAGTATTTTCTTTAATTCTGATTTTTATAATTGTACTGATATTTTCTTCATCGGTTTCAGAATTTGTTCAGCAACAAGATTTTTTTGCTGAAAGACTTGAAACTAAATTTATTCCGATTATTGCTTCTTTAAGTGAATTTTTGAAAAACTATTTTGGTACAGAACTAAACCTAAATGAAGCATTAGGCAAAATCTTAAAGTCTGATTTTGTTTCTTCATCGGTAGGTTCGTTTATTAATGCTATCGGTAATTTTACTTCTTCGTTCATAATTTTTGCTTTTTATTACATTGTGTTTTTAACAACGATGAGCGGTTACAAACAATATCTTAATTATGTTAACGGAGCTGTCAGTGATTCCGGCATGATTGAAAATTATGAAAAAATTCAGAACTCAATTTTTACTTATGTTAAAATAAAAGTTATAGTCAGCATTTTTACAGCTGTGCTCGTTTATGTTGTGTTAATTATTTTCGGTGTCAAATTTGCTTTTCTTTGGGGACTGCTTGCATTCTTGTTGAATTTCATCCCGATAGTTGGTTCTCTCATTGCAGTTATTCTTCCAACTTTAATGGCTATAATTCAATTCGATTCTTTCTCAACAATCGTAATTCTTTTCGTTTTGCTGGAATCTTGTCAGATTATTATTGGCAATATTGTAGAGCCAATAATGATGGGCAACAGCCTTCGATTAAACACAATTACAACTATGTTTGGGTTAGTATTTTGGGGATTTATTTGGGGAATTCCGGGGATGCTTCTTTCAATGCCTCTTGTTGTAATCTTCAAAATATTATTCGAACAATCAAAGGATTTAGCTTTTCTTGGCAGAATTTTAGGTTCGCCTGAACCATCCAAATAAAAAACCTTGACAAAGCTTAACTGCTGTGTTATATTCGCATTGTACTATAAAACTATTACAATGGATAAATAAAACATAAGGATAAGCCTATGATTGATTTTAAACTAGATCCCAAAAGCGGGATTCCCTTTTATAGGCAGATCATTGACCAAATCCGGTACGGAATCGCGTCGGGGGAGTTAAAAGTGGGTGAACAATTGCCAACGGTTAGGGCTCTTGCAGTGGAGTTAAAAGTGAATCTAAACACTGTTACTAAAGCCTACAAAGAGTTGGAAATTCAAAATGTATTAGAAACTCAGCAGGGCACAGGAACTTTTATTGGAAATTCCAAAATTACTATTGACCCAAAAGAAAAGAGTGCCAAGATAGACAGTATTTGCACGGAATTTATAAATATCGCTTCCAGTTATGGATTTACAATTAACGACATTATTAACGAGTTAAAATTAAAAGGGGGTGAGTGATGTTAAAAATAATAAAAGATAATAACAGAAATGTAAAGACTATTAATCCTGTTGCAGTTTTTTGTTTTGTTGTGATTTTAATTGCGATCGGATTATTGAAAAATTTTGAAATGATTTCAGATGCTGTAGCAATTATTGGATTAATAATTGGTTTATTTTTGCTTGCTTCGATAAAAATTGCAGACCAATGGGAAAAAGCTGTTGTATTGAGAATGGGTAAATTCAGAGGTTTACGCGGCCCCGGAATATTTATGATTATTCCTATTGTTGACAGAATTGATAATTTTATTGATCAGAGAGTTAGAGTAACAGACTTCAAAGCAGAAGAAACTTTAACGAAAGATACAGTTCCGGTTAACGTTGATGCGGTTGTTTACTGGACAGTTTGGGATGTGGAAAAATCCGCGCTTGAAGTTCAGGAATATGTAAATGCAGTTTATTTCATTGCTCAGACATGCTTGAGAGACACAATAGGCAAACATGAACTAGCTGATCTTTTACAGAACCGTGAAAAAATAGGCGAGACTTTGCAGAAAATTCTTGACGAACACACAAATCCCTGGGGAATTACATGTCAGAATGTGGGCATTAAAGATATAGTCATTCCACCCGCATTGGCAGATGCAATGAGTAAACAAGCACAGGCTGAAAGGGAAAGACAAGCGAGAATAATTTTAGGTACCGCCGAAACTGAGATTGCTGAAAAATTTGCCCAAGCGAGTAAAAATTATCATGAAAATCCGGTTGCGCTTCAACTGCGCGGGATGAATATGTTGTTTGAAGGACTCAAAGAAAAAGGCTCTTTGGTGATTGTACCAAGTTCTGCGCTTGAATCGATGAACCTTGGAGCAATTGGCGGATTGACAGCTTTAGGCGAAACAAAGGCTAATAATTAGAATTTTTTATGGGCAGCTTTTTGCTGCCCAACGTTTTTTACAAAAATTACCGTTTTGTTAATTTTATAAATTCAACTAAGTTATTAAATTGATTTTTAGTATTTTCATACCTTTTAAAACTCGAATTTCAACTGAAGGAGTTACAATGCAATTCAATTTAATAAAGAAAGAAGAATTTGATAAAGTTAGAGCTCTTGATATCGAATGGTCAAAAAAGATGCAGCTTTTTGCTGACATGACAAGATATAATACTCTTGTTGCAGTTAAAAAAGCCGGCTCCGGTCACCTTGGTTCCAGTCTTAGTGTTACTGATATTGTTACCTACCTTTACTTAAATGAAATGAATGTATTTGATGTTGGTTTGGATTCACCTGACCGCGATATTTATTTTTCATCAAAAGGTCATGACGTGCCTGGATTTTATTCTTTTCTTTACGCTATTGGAATGATTCCAGAAGAAAAATTATTATTGCTTAGACGATTGAACGGATTAGACGGGCACCCTGAAGTACGCCAGCCTGGAATTGAAGCAAGTACAGGTTCTTTGGGAATGGGAATCTCAAAAGGTAAAGGTTTTGCTTGGGCAAAAAATTATAAAGGCTATGATGGTCATGTTTATGTTGTAACTGGCGATGGTGAATTTCAAGAAGGCCAAATCTATGAAGCAATGCAAGCAACCGCTCACCAAAAAGTGAATAACTTAACTATAATTATAGATCACAATAAGTATCAAACAGACATGCGTGTTGAAGATGTGAACAACATCGAAGACCTAGTTGAAAAAGGCGAAGCTTTCCACTGGCATGTTGAAAGAATTGACGGACACGATTACAACACATTGAAAGAAACTTTCACAAAACTAAAAGGCATTACAGACAAACCTAAATTAATTGTTGCCGATACGATAAAAGGAAAAGGTGTTTCCTTTATGGAAAAACCTGATACCGAAACAGTTGCTGGAAAGATCTATTATAACTGGCATTCAGGTGCCCCAGCTGACGATGTTTACGTAAAGAGTTTGGAAGAAGTATCAAAACTAATAAATGCGTTGACAGGCGAATTGGGAATTGAAAAAATAAATATTCCTGTTAACGAAGCTACAAACAAAGTTTCGTCCAAAGGAAAAATGGAATTCGTAAAAGAAGCTTACGGCGAAACTCTTTACGAACTCGGTAAAACAAATGAAAACCTTGTTGTGATAGATGGCGATCTTTCCGCTGACTGTGGCTTAAGAAAATTTGAATATGCATACCCGGACAGATTTATTGAAAACGGTATTGCTGAACAAGATATGGCGTCAATGGCCGGCGGTATGGCAAGAATGGGATTGATTCCTGTTGTAAGTTCTTTTTCAAGCTTCTTGGCTGCAAGAGCAAACGAGCAGATTTACAACAATGCCGGTGAGAAAACAAAAATAATTTATACATGCCATTTTGCAGGATTGATTCCTGCTGGCCCAGGCAAATCGCACCAAAGTGTTCGCGACATTTCATTATTTGCTGCTTTACCGAATATGACAATTCTTCAACCATGCAACGCTGAAGAAACAAAGCAAGTAGTTGAGTACTGTGTAAATGATAATGAAGAAAACAGTATGATTCGTTTAGCTATCGGCCCTTCACCTGAAAAAATTGAATTACCTGAAGATTATAAATTAACAGTTGGCGTTGGAGCTGAATTAACAGAAGGTGATGATGCTTTGATAATAGGTTACGGTCCGGTAATGCTGCATGAAGCATTACTTGCATCACGTTATCTTCAAAATGTTGACTACGGTTTGAAAGTAGTAAACATGCCTTGGCTGAATAAAGTTAACACCGAATGGATTGTTGAATTAACCCAAAATTACAATAAAATATTCGTTCTTGAAGATCACTCTGTTATCGGCGGTTTGGGCGATAGAATTATGGATTCACTTGTTCAAGCAAAAGCTTTGGACGGAAAAGAATTTAAGAAAATCGGTTTAAGTGATTATCCGGAATGCGGAACACCTTGGGAAGTTTTAGCTTTTCACGGACTTGATGGAATGTCACTTGCAAAATCGATTAGCGGAAATGATCAACTTGAAGAAGATTAGAAAGTAAAAGAAAAATATACTGACGAAGCACCGCAATAATATAGTTTATAAAGTAACAAGTTTATAACCTGCCCGCCTTTGGTGGGAGTAAAAAAGAAAAGGCTG
>JANQIV010000168.1 GCA_028282005.1 Melioribacteraceae bacterium
TTTGTTTTATAATCATAAAATGATATTTCTTTAATAATAGCTTAATATCCGATAAATTTTATTTAAGAATTTTGAAAAATTGGTGAAGAGATGAAAGAAATAAAAACTCAATCAGTGAGATCAAACAAATTTAAGGGGATAAAGCACTTAGTTGGCAATACCCCGTTAATGGCGATTAGTTTTAAATACAAAGGTGAGCAAAGAACGATCTATGCGAAGTCTGAAAATTTGAATATGACAGGAAGCATTAAAGACAGAATGGCATTGTATATTCTTGAGCATGCTATTCAGGATGGCTCGTTAAAACCGCATGATACTATTGTTGAAGCAACGAGTGGAAACACTGGTATTTCATTCTCAGCTATTGGTAAAGCTCTTGGACATAACGTAACTATCTTTATGCCTGATTGGATGAGCAGAGAGAGGGTTGAATTGATTCAAAGTCTGGGCGCAAAAGTGGTTCCGGTTACTAGAGAAGAAGGCGGCTTTTTAGGTAGCATTCAAAAAACGGAAGAACTTGCAAGACAAATTGAAAGCATATTTTTACCGTGTCAATTCTCAAATAACGCCAACGTTTTAGCTCATGAAACTACAACAGGCCCGGAATTATTTTATCAACTTCAGTTTCAAGAATTATTGCCGGATGCGTTCGTTGCGGGTGTAGGTACCGGTGGTACAGTAATGGGAGTTGGGAATTATCTAAAAATGAAAATTCCCGGTGTTAAAATACATCCATTAGAACCAGCCGAATCACCAACAATGTCAACCGGGCATAAAGTTGGGTCGCACAGAATTCAAGGCATCTCAGATGAATTTATTCCTCAAATTGTAAAGCTTGATAACTTGGATGAAATAATTGCTGTTAATGACGGAGACGCGATCATAATGGCACAAAAACTTTCACGCCAATTGGGCTTGGCTGTTGGAATATCATCTGGTGCAAATTTCCTTGGAGCATTAAAAGCTCAAAATGAGTTGGGTTCTGAAGCTGTTGTTGCAACAGTTTTTGCCGATAGTAATAAAAAATATTTGAGTACTGATCTATTGAGAGAAGAACAGGTAAAAGAAAATTATCTATCGCAAGATGTAGAGCTTATTGATTTTAAAGCGCTTAAACGTGTTTGTGCAACTTGCTGCGATATGGAAGATTGCACTCAATTCGGCGGAAATTGGGAAGGGTGTAAGCACAACTAAAAAAACTATGTGCGATAAAATTCTATCGTACATTTCTTAATTTTTATATCCAAATTAAGGTCGAATATTAATATTTCTGTTAACTCTGTTTTGAGAAGAGTATTTTATCTTGTCATTAATAACCTCAACCAAAGTAACTCTAAAAGTAGATCCTTTACCCTTTTTGCTGAATGCTTCAATTGATAAATTATTCAAATCACAATATTGTTTCACCAGAGCCAAACCTAAACCGTTACCTTCAAATTTACGCGTGTATCCCTGTTCCTCTTGTGAGAATGGTTTAAAGAGTTGATCCAAAAATTCCTCACTAATTCCAATTCCGGAGTCAATTATATCAATTATTGGATTACCTTTTTCATTTGTATCTATTACAATTTTAACAAACCCTTTTTCAGTGTATTTGAAAGCATTATCCAGAAGGTTTTGAAATATTTGATTTATTGAATATTCGTCGACTGAAACTGGCTCAAGTTTACATTTTTTTTCAACGCTAAATTCCAATCCCTTTTCTGATGCAACTATTTTATATGCAGGCAGATTAGTCGCAATAACATCTTCATAAATATCCAATTGTATAGGGATGAAATCATATAATCCGGTTTGGATTTCAGACATGTTTAATAGTAAATCAATAGTTCTAATAATCCTATTACCAGCACGGTTGATGCTTGAAAAGGTTTCCATAAAATCGGGATCTAGTTTATCTTCAGCTTCAGCTTTGATAAGGCTTGTAAAGGAAAGAATAGTATTTATTGGTGTTCTAATTTCATGTGACATTTGAGCAAGGAATTCAGATTTCATTCTGTCTGAGGCTTCAGCTTTTTCCTTGGCTGCTACTAAATCTTTTTCATGTTTTTTATTTTCGGTAATATCTCTACTAATCTCACCAATAAACTTCTCTTCACCAACGAAAATCGGGAAGCAAGTGGTTATTAAACTTTTTTTGTTTCCCTTGGTGTCTACAATATTGCTTTCAAAAGTCAGCATTTCTTTTGAATCGTTTTGCAGTAGTTTTAATCTTTTATTTTTAATTCGCTCTTTATAGTTTTTCAGTTCTTGAATTTGTGGAGAAATTATGGTAATAATATCCCATAAATATGCACCAATAGCGATCTCTTTTGTAATTCCAGTTATTCGGTAGTTTTCATTATTCCATAATATAATTTTGCCATCTGAGTCTATTAACCGAAATGCTTCCCCTGCATTCTCTAAAAATTGTGTAAATTTTTTGTTTAAGAAATTCAATTCCAAATTTCGATTTGCAAGTTGTTTGCTTAATCTGCGTTTTGTGTAATACCCAAAAAGAGAAATAGAAGCAATGATCAATGCAAAAAATATGAGTGCTAAAAATAGATAATTGCGTGTTTTTGCTATTGCAATTTCAGTAGCTTGTTCCAGGGTATTTTGCTTCTCTTTTTCAAATCTAAGTTTATGAAGATTCAAAATTCTATCGCGATCTCTTAGTTTAAAATCATTCAGCGTATCGGTGGCCAGTCTATAAAAACTTTTACCTTTTTTTACATCTCCTTTTTCATTATAAAGATTTGAAAGAGATAAATAGCATGTACTTAGTTCAACGGAATTATCTGTTTGCATAAAGTATGAGATGCTTTCATTTAGTAAACTTTCGGCTTTGTCAAATTCATTTAACCCAATATGGGAGTCTGCCAAAATCTTTTTTGTTCTTGCAATTTCAAATTTGGGATTAGCGTCTATATCATCAGGTTTTTCGTAAAATTTTGATAAGCTCTCGTTTGCAGTTTTATATGCTTCCTTATATCTGCCAAGAGCATTAAGAGTTCTCGATTTATATTGTTGGGCAATTGCAGTTCTTGTTTTGTATCCGGTTTTATTGAAAATTAATTCTGCATTATTATGGTAGAGATACGATGAATCAAATTTTTCTAAACGAAAGTATGTATCTCCAATGTTATTATAAATAAAAGCGATTGAATGAAGAGAGTCTTTATTTACGATATCAGCAAGTTGCTGACTATAAGCTAATGATTGTGCAAAATTTTCCCTTTTGTATTCCATAAACGACAGAAGCATTAGACCATGATGAATAGAATCATAATCAAGGTTTGAATGATAATTAATGCTTATTTCAAGGTACTCCTTAGCTTTGTCAAAATCTCCAAGTGTTATAAGCGAGTGTGCGGTTTGGGCATATAAATCAGAAAGCAGATTACTATCACCATGATCTTCGGCAATTACAATTGCTTCATCAAAATAATCAAGTGCTTTTATAGGATCATTATTCCGTAACTCATAAATAATTTCTGTGTAGATAAGTATTTTCTTTTCGTCTGGGGAATTATTAAGTGTAGTAATTAATGAATCAACAATAGCTTGACCAAAACATAGATTGGCTGATATCAGCAGTGATATAATAGTCCTAGTCATAAATCATTTATGAAGCATTGTTTCTAAATTAAAAACACATCATAACTTGTTCTGGCAAAAATTAACTACAAAAAGAGTTAGATGCCAGCATGAATGTTATGACAATTACAATACTATCGAATGATATTGGTTGAATTTAAGTTCAAATTTCAATCGTAAAAATTCCTTAGCTTTTACAAATTACTGTTTATTCAATGTCCAATCATATTTTACAAATTTTATATCAACTTCAGTTTCATTCAAAAATTTTTGGTCATTTTCGTTCATATATATTTTGGTAGCAGAAACTAGATCACCATGTTTGTCTTTAAATGCTCTTCCAAACCACTTAAATATATGTGATAAATAAAGTATGTTGTTCTCTCTATCCAGTCTGTTCTTGAAAGAATCTTCAAAAAATATTCTTCCGTTTTCTTCAAGTAATCTATAAACATTTTCCCCAGTATACGCCTCTTGAATTAATTTGGGACAACTCAAAGCAGCACAAACTAGACCAAAGTGAGGAACAATAGGATCAATAGGCAGAACATGTTTATGTTCAATTTCGTCAAGTGATAATTCTTTACCTGCAACAGTGAATTTGAATTCTTTAAAGAACCCTTTTACATGCAAAGGGGAATCAATAGGCCAGTTATTTAATACATTCCTAATTGTATACGCGTTATACGCATTGATATAGAAAGCCAGTTTTTCATCATCATTTAAATCTTTTGTATCTGCATTTGCTATACTATTTATATACTTATCAAAGTTTTTATCTTTAGCAATTTTTTCATAATTAATCATTCCTTTTTCATCAACGTTTTCTTTTAATATATTATCGAATAGCGAATGGTCAAAATCTTTTGCAATGTTGACTGAACCTATAAAAGCCAACACCAAAATAAGTATCACAAATTTTTTCATAACTTTCTCCAATATTTTTATCTAATCTTGTAAAAAATTCCTGCTTTGTAAGATAAAGCAGAGACTACATTTTCTGTTCTAGTTCCGGAATATACACCAAGATTCAAACCCATTAAATCTGAAAAAGAGTATATAATTTCCGGTCCGTAAGCCAAATAATTTTGATTATTTGCAAATAATCCTGCAGTTCCGCCTAATGTACCGTCGGCACCATTTCTAGTTGTTTCCACACCATCTGCTTTTAACATCAGCAAAATACTTTTGTTCACTCTGTAACCAATTTCAAAATTATAACGTACTTCATCAGAATAATCGTTCGATCTGAAGTTATAACCGGCTTTTCCCGCAATATAAATAGGTCCTTTGAAAGAGTGTCCGAATCCAATTGATATGTGCTGGTTGAATTCTCCATCACCAGTGTAAAGCCCATTAGGCTGTTCATTATCACCGACTGGAATTCCAAGTGCTAATGAGGCGGCAAACGACGTTGAGCCAATTTTACCAAGCCCGTATTTCACACCAACGGTAAAATCTGAAATGCCGTTTTTTGAATCACCCGGAAAAAATTCGAAGCCGGAGTTTTTTCCTTCAATCCTGTTTAATGTTAACCTTTTAAATGGGAAAGAACCAAAAACTGTTAGCTTGTCTGTTAATCCGTAATTTGCAAAAATACTGAAAGAGTAATCCCCAAAAGTTGTAATATCAACTTTGTTACCGCCCGGCTCATAAAATTCATCGGCTACAGTAACTCTACTACTGAACTGAATATAACCGTTTCCTTTTTTTTGTGTCCAGCCATTTGCTTGAGTAATTTCAAATAGAAATACTAAAGCGATAATGAAAACAGTAGTGAAATTTTTATTTAGTTGCATTATCATTTCCTTTATATTTTAATTTAATTCTGCAAAACCAAAACTTACGTTGAACGGCAAACAATGAATAATAACATGGGTGAAATCTAAGTTTGTGCTTCCGGTTAATCTATATGATTGTGAACCGGTTGTTGAACGAAGCCTGCCTAATTGAACTCCGCCGGCACTAATTGATGTACCGTTTGATAAATACACATATAATCCGGGGCCATTACTTGTTTGAAAATCATCGCTGAACTGGAGAAGTAAATCATTGCCATCAATTGTTAAAGTTGCTGTTCCTTGAACAACATAACTTGTAGAAGGATTTCTTTGAAACGTTCCGGTTTTGCTTTGCCCGGTAACTTCAACTGTAATGTTATCACTTTGAATTCCATCTGCAGATGCATAAATAGAAGCTGTTCCCGGTTTAATTGTTTCAGCAATTCCACTATTGTTAATTGAAACTATTGAGGGATCAGTTGAAGCCCATTCAAAATTAATTCCGCTAATTTCTTGTCCGTTTCCGTTTAATCCGCGAGCCGTAAATTGAATTTGTGTACCAACACTAAAACTCGCCGAGCCAGGTGAAATAGAAATTGAAGCAAGTTGATTTGGATCTTCAATAACACTAATCATTCTTGATGCAGTTTCAAAGCCATCAGCCATAATTGTAATCTCTGTTTGACCAATTGAGTTACCTGTAATTAAACCTTCACTGGTAATTGAGGCAATTGTCTCATTCGAGGATTTATAAGTAAGTACTGCATTAGCAACGGGATTATCGGATGCATCAAAAGCAGAAGCTTCAAGCTGAAGAGTATTATTGAGCAACAATGATTGTTCAGTATTTTGAATAACTATGTAACCCAACTCAGGTTCAACCGGTGGATCGTTAATGAAGTCGGTTTCTACACAACCCGTAAAAAATATAAAAGCAAAAAGCGATATTGATAAAATGTGTTTCATTTTATTTTCCTTTATAAAATTTAATTGAACAACCAAAGAAATTTATCATAACCTCGTTCTACCATTCTATCTTTTGGAATAAATTCCATCGCGGCAGAATTAATGCAATATCTTAAATTTGTCGGTTCGGGTCCGTCATAAAAAACATGCCCCAAATGTGAATCGGCAAACTTACTTCTGATTTCAACTCTTTCCATGAAATGTGAATCATCAACTACCTTTTTGATATAGCGAGCATCAATAGGTTTTGTAAATGCAGGCCAGCCTGAACCTGATCTGTATTTATCTTTAGAACTAAAAAGCGGTTCGCCTGATACGATATCTATATAAATACCTTCTTCATTATTGTCCCAATACGTATTGCTGAAAGCTCTTTCGGTTCCGTTTTTTTGAGTTACTTTGTAAGAAAGTTCATTTAAGTTATTTTTTAATTCTGACTGTGAAGGCTTCTTAAAATCTTCAGCATGTTTTTTACCCCAAGTCTTTTCAATGAAACGATCTCTACCGGAGCCTTTTCTGTAGCTATAATATCTGTCCGGATCTTTTTTGTAAAAATCCTGGTGATATTCTTCAGCAGGATAAAAGTTTGTAAATTCTTTAATCGGCGTAACAATTGGTTTATTAAAAACACCTGATCTAGTCAATTGCTCTTTAGATTTTTCAGCTACTCTTTTTTGTTCGTTGTTGTGATAAAAAACTGCTGATGTGTATTGGAAACCCCTGTCATAAAATGAACCGCCACCATCTGTCGGATCGAATTGTTTCCAAAGGATATCCAAAATTTCGGAGTAACTAATTACCTGCGGATCGAAATAAACTTGCACCGCCTCAACATGACTCGTTTTTCCGCTGGAAACTTCTTTGTAACTCGGGTTTTCTTCTTTCCCACCAGCATAACCGGAGATGGCTTTTTTAACACCGTCTATTGATTCGAACGGGGCTTCGATGCACCAAAAGCATCCTCCGGCAATAGTTGCGACTTCTTCATCGTTTGAATATGAAACTAACTTAGACTCATTTGATTTATTTTCCATCATATCGTTTGAATTTTTGGATGACAATTCAGTGCACCCAAAGAAAACAAGTAAAGCAAAAACACCATATTTTATGTTTCGTAACATTTTCTACCTCGTCGTTTGACAACTATTTATTGAGCTGTAATTATTATTTTTACTAAATCTGATGAAGCAGGATATGCGTACAAATCATTAACATTTTGAATAGTGCGAACAGTTCCATTTTCTGTGATTAGTGATAAATTATTGTTTTTCATTTTGCTCTCTGATTTTTTAATTATTTGAAAACAAAAATACTTTCGAGATATCACGAAAGTATCACAACATATTCAACTTTTCATTACAATTAAAAAGAGCTATTTACAATCCAAAGTACAGTTTATAATGATATTAAAAGAAGTGCCTTTGTTTACTTCGCTGTCAACTACAATATCAAATTTGTGCAGATCCAATATTTTTTTGACTATTGCCAAACCGAGCCCAGTGCCCTTGTTTTTACCGTCAGATACTCTTTTGATTTGATAATATTTATCAAAAATATTTGGTAGTTGATCTTTATCAATGCCGATACCACTATCAATAACTTTAATTGAAAGATTGTTATTGTCAAATCTTTCCGCTATTAATTTTATGCTTCCGTTTTCAGGTGTAAACTTCAGTGCGTTGTCAACTAAGTTTTGAAACACTTTTTCCATCATCCCAACATCGGCTTTTATAAGCGGTAAGTTATCGGATAATTCAATTGTCACTTTGATTTTGTTGGATTCGGCTATTATCAAATTCTTTTGATAAACATCCTGCAGTAATTCAGCAATTGGAAATTCCTCGAGCTGCAAAGTTTTATCTTTTGCTTCAAGTTTTGATAACTCGAAAAGCTCTTCAACTAAATTCAACAATCTGTCGGTACTGCTTAAAATAGTTTCGAGATATTTTTTCCTTTCATCGGCAGAAAGCTTTTCATCTTTAATTAATACTGTTTCGATGTACCCGCGAATAATAGCAAGCGGTGTCCTCAAATCGTGCGAAACATTTGCCACAAGCTCACGGCGGAGTTTATCAATTCTTTTTATCTCGTCAATATTTGAAACGATTGTATCTGCCATATCATTGAACGAGTCAGAGAATTCGGAAAGCTCGCCTTTACCTTTAGTTTTAATACGAGCGTTTAAATTCCCATTTTTAAATTCACGGATTGTCCCGACCATAGCCCGAATATTTTTTGTAATAAACCCGATTGCAATAAACCCGATAACAGCAGCCGTTATCAATGCAAAGACCATTGAGCGCACACCAAGCCGCAGTATGTAACTGCCAAAGACAAGCTGCGATGCATTTTCGTATTCTTCACCTCCAAGGATAACGTAAATGTATCCTTTCAACTCACCGTCTTCGATTACTTCCGCGGCAGAGAAAGCCTTTTTCTGTGTTGGATTTTTCGGATCGATTGCCATCAAAAATTCGTGATCTTCAAGAGAGATAAATTCTTTGATCGGATCGAGCGGAACATATTCAAGTGTAATCTCGTGATAAGGCGCGAAGTATGTTAAAATTTTTCCTTCTGTGTTTAAAAGATATACTTCGATGCTGGGATTAATTACCATCACATTGTGGAAAACATTTTTCAAAACGTCCGTGTTAACGCTGTCTCCGATAAAGCAATCGTTATCCGAAGCGATGTGTGCAGCAATTTCCGTATCAAGCCTTTGCCGAGTTTCCTGAAAATACATTTCAGCGGTTGTAACGGAAATGTACATGTACACACTTGAAATAATTACAAGTATAAAAAGAAATACAAACGAAATTTTCCAAAAAAGCGAATCAAAAAATTTTTTCATGTTGTTACCAAACCGTCATAATAAGGTTTTATAAATGATATTTTCATTAATCTCTAAGCTTTAATACTTCTCGTCCCGCTTTGCGGGATTATTGGATCAGCTCGTCGTTAAAACGGTAGCCGACTCCCCACGTTGTTAAAATATATTTCGGGTTGGAAATATCACTTTCAATTTTACTTCGTAACCTGTTTATGTGTGAATTCACAGTGTGCTCGTATCCACTGAATTGATAACCCCAAATTGTGTTTAGCAAATCTTCACGCGAGTAAGTTCTTCCCGGATGTGATGCCATTAAGTATAGCAGATCAAACTCCTTTGGTGTTAGTTCTATTCGCTCACCTTTTAACAATACTTTTCTGTTTTCAACTTCGATTACTAATTCATCAAACTTGATTTCTTTTGTTTCTGTGTTTTCTTTTTTAGAAACATCTGACCTTCTGAAAATAGCTTTCGCCCGCGCAATAAATTCGCGAATACTGAAGGGCTTGGATAAATAATCATCTGCGCCAAGTTCAAGCCCAAGTACTTTGTCCATCTCTTCCGATTTTGAAGTGAGCATTAAAATTGGTGTGTTGATTTCTTTTTTTCGTATCTCGCGACAGACTTCAAATCCATCCAACTTTGGCAGCATAATATCGAGCACAATTAAATCGTAATCATTGTTAATTGCATTTTCCAATCCTGATTTACCATCGAAAGATTTTGTTATTTCACAATTCAAATCTGATAAATGAATTTCCAAAAGTCCTGAAATTTCCTGGTCATCTTCAATTACTAAAACACTTCTCATTTATTACCTTTTTATTTCAGAACGAAATTAATAAATAAGTATCACAAAAATATCACAATAAATATCTGAACTCATTTATAAGACAAATCGTCTCATTTGAAAATTTACAAGGAATCAAAAATGAATAAATTTTTTTTACTCCTTTTAGTTTTTTTGACTTCGCTTTTCGCACAAAATAAATCCGATAAAATTTTATATGTAAATAAAGATGAAGGCACACTTTGGATTGCTGATGTAAATTCTGCAAAAGTAATTCATAAAATAAATATTGACGACGGCCCACACGAAGTTGCAGTTTCGCCGGATGGAAAAACTGCGGTTGCCGGAAATTATTTTTATAAAGGCTCACCTAAAAACACACTAAAAGTTATTGGTGTTGAATCCGGTAAGTTGTTAAAAAATATAGATTTATCGCCTTATGAAGCTCTGCACGGAATTGAATTTATTTCGCCAAACCAAGTGCTTGTAACCGCAGAGAGACAAAGCAAATTACTGGTTGTAAATATTGATTCCGGAATAATCGAAAAAATAATTTCTACAAAAGGCGGACTTCATATGGTTAAACCTGATGATTCAAAAAGCTACGCATATGGAACAGCTTTGCAATCCGGAGATTTGAACATCATTGATCTAAAGAATGGCTACAAAGTTGAATCAATCAAAGTAGGGCAAGGAGTTGAAGGAATCGGTGTTCGTCCGAATAGCAATGAAGTTTGGGTTGGAAACAACAGCGAGCACAATGTTAAAATAGTGGATACAAAATCTAAAAAAGTAATACACAATTTCGAAACTGGTTTAATGCCTTTGCGTATTAGCTTTTCAAACGATGGAAAATATGCCTTTATATGTAGATTGCTTGTTGGCGATGTTGAAGTTTACGATGCGCAATCCAGAAAAATAATTACGAATATTGAATTTGGTTATTATTTGGCAGATGCAGAAAAGTATAAAAACTCAGATGAATCGACTCAAGAAGAAATCATAAATAAAATTGTTAATGAAGGTGCCCGTCCAATTGGTGCAGTTGCAGATCCTGAGGATAAATATTTGTACGTTACTTTGCGCGGACAGGAAAAAGTTGCAGTTGTTGAAATGGGATCATGGAAAGTTGTTAAAACCATTGAGGGCGGCGAAGGCCCTGACGGGCTTGCGTATTCGAGAATTTTTAAATAAAAAAGGAGCTAAACATCAGCTCCCTTTTTTTCAACCGTCTGTATGTATATGAATTATTTTCCGAGTGTAGTTCCTTCACCACGTAAATCTTTTACTGACTGGATAACTCTCAATTTCATATTTTCTTCTGCTTTTTTCAAATAACCGCGTGGATCGTACATCTTTTTGTTTCCAACTTCACCGTCAACTTTTAATACGCCGTCATAATTTTTGAACATGTGCTCAACAATTGGTCTTGAGAAAGCGTATTGTGTATCGGTATCAACATTCATTTTGATAACACCGTATTCAAGTGTTTCTCTTATTTCTTCTAAAGAAGAACCGCTGCCGCCGTGGAACACCAAATCAAATGAAGCGTCGGCACCGTATTTACCGGTTACTGCATCTTGTCCTTCTTTCAATATTGTTGGTTTTAACACAACATTACCCGGCTTGTAGACACCGTGCACATTTCCGAAAGTAGCAGCAAACATATATCTGCCACCTTCAACACTGTTTAATCTCTCGTAAACATAAAGCATGTCTTCGGGAGTTGTGTATAATTTTTCAGCAGGCATACCTTCATTGTCAACACCATCTTCTTCGCCGCCAACTACGCCGGCTTCAACTTCTAAAATAATTCCAAGCTCTTTGCATTCTTTTAGAAGCTCAACTGAGGTGTTCATATTTTCTTCAATTGATAATTCACTGCCGTCAAACATGTGTGAATTGAATAAAGGTTTTTGGCCTGCTTCAACTCTTTTCTTTGATTCAGCGATTAACGGCTTTAAGAATGATTCAACTTTTGCCGGGTGACAGTGGTCTGTGTGCAGAGCAACATTGATGTCGTATCTTTCAGCAGCAAGGTGAACATAATTTGCAAGCGCGATTGCGCCGAAAGCTGCGTCTTTTAACCCGAGGCCTGAAGCGAATTGTCCGCCGCCTGTGCTCACTTGAATAATACCGTCTGATTTTGACTCTGCAAAAGCCTGTAAACATGCGTTAGCTGTAATTTCTGATGTAATGTTTATGGCAGGATACGCAAATTTGTTTTTCTTCGCGTTGTCCAGCATATCGCAATATTTGTTATAATCTACTACAGGCATTTTTCCTCCAATTTATTATTATTTGAAACTTTTCCTACCATTCTACTTCAAGATGGCAAATTTAATCTTTTTTTATGCCTTCCGCAATTTTACGAACGTAAAGTATGTTTATTAATTCATAAAGTTTTGATCAAATGATTATCTTGCAAAACAAAAAAAGGAATAAATGGACAATTCGCAGATTGAACTTATCGTATTTGACCTTGACGGTACACTTGTCAGCTCACACAAAACAATTTATTACTCCATGATTAAAGCATTCGATGATTTGAATATTTCACATAACATCCCAGAAGGCGAATTCAACGAATGTATCGGGCTCCACTTTATCGACATTTTTGAAAAGTACAAAGTTGATGTTCCGGATTTTGAGGAATTTCTTACAATTTACAAAGCATATTATTTTGAATTTATTGATAAATCTGAATTTTACCCGAATGTTGTTGAGACAATTGAGAAGCTAAAATCCAAAGACTACAAAATCGCTTTGCTTACTACAAAAATACAGGACCAGGCGGATAGAATTTTAGAGCACTTTAAAATTGATCATCAATTTGATTTTATAATGGGAAGACGCCCGGGAATTGCAAATAAGCCTTCGCCGGAACCATTGCAGTTTATCTGTGATGAAATGAATATTGAAACGTCGAAAACAATGATGGTTGGCGATAGCGAAATGGACATCCGGTGCGGAAACAGCGCGGGTGCAAAAACAGTCGGGGTTACTTACGGGTACCGTTCGGCAGAGCAAGTGCGAAATGAAAACCCGGATTTTGTGATTGATGAGATAAAGGAAATTTTGGAATTATTTTGAAGTTTTAGAACAAGTGAAAAATTGATGGAGAAATTATAGCATAAATGAATTTTTGTTGAGAAAAAATGGTCAAACTAGTATCGAGTATTTTGCTAATTTATAATCTTGCAAATTGTCAGGTGTCTGTGAGTGATAGTATTTTTTTTCGTTTTGTTGATGATGATTTCGGCGATGTTGATCCGCGGGAAAGATTTATGTGCTTATATCCTAAATTTGTTAATATTGATTTAAAGATAGGTTACAAAGTTAAATATCCTAATCCTTGCTCTCCAAATCAATTCGCGAACTTTGTAATTTTCATTCCTGACTCAAGTTCTCAATTGCAAATAAAAATCTTAAATGCTTCCGATTCTACTATAAGCAAATATGAGCCAATTAATTTACGAAAGGGGTATTATGTTTTTGATTCTTATAATTATTTGTTTAATGGTTATGACAAATTAGAATCGCCAAATAAGCAAAATTTAAAGAATATAAACTACCCAATTTTGTTCAATGTTGATGGTAATATCGAGAGGCATAGTATTCATAATTTTAGATAGTAAAACTGATCAGTAGATCAAAACAACAGCAGTCTTTCTTTTGATTGAACTGATTTGTAAAAATTAAATTTTGTCATTCCCGTGAAACCTGTCCTCACGAAGGTGGGGAACGGGAATCCATAAATTTAAAAGAATAGATTCCTGATTGAAGCATTCGGGAATGACATTGTAAAAAGTTAATAGATGGAGAATAAATGCAAAACGGAAAAGTAGAATTAAAAATAAATGACCATGTTGCAGAAATAACTTTCTCTCACCCGAAGAGTAATTCACTGCCGGGGAATCTGTTGCGCGAGATGGCAGACACAATAAATGAAATTTCTAAAAACGAAGAAGTATCTGTAGTGCTGCTGAAAAGCGAAGGTGAAAAAACTTTCTGTGCGGGTGCTTCGTTTGACGAGCTTCTCGAAATAAAAGATTTTGAAACCGGCAAACACTTTTTTATGGGATTCGCTTTACTGATAAACGCAATGCGTAAATGCCCAAAATTTATTATTGCAAGGGTGCAGGGCAAAACTGTCGGCGGCGGAGTTGGTGTCGCTTCTGCTGCGGATTACACTATCGCAACAAAAGCAGCTTCGGTAAAATTAAGCGAGCTTGCTTTGGGCATCGGGCCGTTTGTTGTTGGCCCGGCGGTAAAAAGAAAAGTTGGTCAGGCTGCGTTTGGCGAAATGTCAATCGACTTTGACTGGCACACTGCTGAGTGGGCTGAGCAAAAAGGATTGTACACAAAAGTTTTCGACACAATCGAAGAGATGGATGAAAAGATTGATGAGATTATAAATAAACTTTCCCGCGGAAGCCTTGAAGCTATGAAACAGTTGAAAAAAGTACTGTGGGAAGGAACAGAAGACTGGGATGAGTTGTTGGAGAAACGTGCAGAGATAAGCGGAAAACTTGTGCTCTCGGATTTCACAAAAAGATATATCGAATCGTTCAAAAATAAAAATTGAGTTTAATTTGAAAAAAATTGTACTGGTGTTTGTTTTTTTTAGTTCTTTAGTTATTTCAAATTCTCAAAGTGACGAAAAAAAAATCGGTCAGTTTTTCGGTGAGTTCGAAGGCACATTTATTTTATATGACTACAACAATAAAACTTACTTAAAACACAATCCGGAAAGAAGTAAAAAAAGATTCAAACCTTGCTCAACCTTTAAAATTCCTAACTCACTTATCGGTTTGGAAACAGGGGTGATTCCGGATGAAAATCATGTTATTAAGTGGGACGGTGAACCAAAATTTGTAAAAGCCTGGGAAAAGGATCACGATCTAAGAACAGCAATTGAGTTTTCAGTTGTTCCTTATTATATGGAATTAGCCCGGAGAGTAGGCAGAGAAAAAATGCAGAGCTTTTTGGATTCTTTGAATTATGGTAATAAAAAGATCGGACAAGAAGATTACTTTTGGCTGGATGGATCGCTGCAAATTTCCGCAGAAGAACAAATTGTTTTTCTTGTGAATTTTTACGAGAACAAATTACCGTTTTCCCAAAGAAGTATTGATATTGTAAAAGACATTACGATCAGAGAAAAAACCGAATCATATATTTGGCGTGCAAAGACGGGAATGGGAAGGATAAATGATGAAAAAGTAATTGGATGGTATGTGGGTTATGTAGAAGTGAATGATAATGTTTTCTTTTTTGCAATGAATGTTGATGCAGACTCTTTCGATGAAGTTTCCCCAATCAGAAAACAAATTACAAAAGACATTTTTAAGCACCTTCAAATAATAGAATAAATTATGCCCTTTTATATTCGTCTTCTTATTGCGTTAGTTATCTTAATCTTGCTTGAGGTTTATTTTATAAAAAGGCTGAAATGGTCGATTAGGGATACCTTTCAATTTGTTAACGAAAGTTACTTAAAGAATTTTAGCAGGCTTTTCTTTGTACTTATTAATTTATTTCCGTTTTACGGGATATTCCTTGGCATTTATTTGTTTATTAAAAAACCGGTTAATTTCGTTCCACCGGAAAATTTTTTTTTTAGATTACTTAGTTATTTACCCTTTTTGGTTTTTAGCTCTAATATTTCTTCAGTCACTGCTTTTTATTTTTCCTCTGGATTTGATTCGATTTGTTGTCGCTAAGATTTTTAAAACCGGAAAAAAACTTCAAAATATTTTTTCTAAAGTTTTTTTGGCTGTGTTTATTTTTTCATTTACATACGTACCTGCAAGAATTCTTTTTGATTTAAATTCAATAAAAGTAAGCGAAGTAAATTTTATAAAAGAAAACCTTCATGAAGAACTTAGAGATTTCAAAATCGTCTTAATTTCTGACGTACAGGCAGACAGATACACCAATCAAATTAGACTTACAAGATTTGTTGATAAAATAAATTCTCTAAACCCTGATTTGGTTTTAATTTCTGGCGATATAATTACCGGTTCTCCGAGGTATATAAATTTGGCGTCTGAGTCGCTGGGTAAAATAAAAGCAAAGTACGGAATTTATAGCTGCGTTGGTGATCACGATAACTGGGCATACAGAAATGATCATGAAAAAAGTGTTTTAGCAATAACTAGTGCATTAGAAAAAACAAGCGTAATAATGGTTGATAACGAATTAAGAAACATTAATGTGAATGGAAGTAATATTCAAATAGCTTTTGTGACTAACACTTATGTGGAGAGGGTTGATGAACAATTACTTGATAGTTTAACAGCGATCAACAAAAATGAATTATCAATATTTTTAACTCATCAGCCACGCCAGTATTTAATTGACAAAGCTATTGAAAAGAATTTTGATTTATTGTTTTGCGGACATACACACGGAGGACAAATTACATTTTTGTTTCCTTTTTTCAATCCTTCAGTTACACATATTGAGACTTTTTATGTTCAGGGAAAATTCTGGTTTGATAAAATGTTGATGTACGTTAACAGTGGATTGGGTATGTCGTTAGCGCCCGTGCGATACAATGCAACTCCTGAAATAACAATTGTAAAAGTCAATTAAATGACAATAATTATATATATTTGCAATTATAATAGTTAAGTTAAATATACACGGTTTTAATCATGTAAAAATTCCGAACCGTGTATTTTAGACTTATAAAAAATAGTAAAAATAGCTATTGTATCCTTTGAAATAGAAATTATTACTATTCGGAGAATAAATGAAAAGATTGATATTACTTATTCCAATTCTGATTTTATTTAATACAACTAATGCTCAAATTAAAGATTTTAGCTGGGGTGGAAAATTTGGAATAAACTGGTCTACATTCACTGGTGCAGATGCAAAAGATTTAGATTTTGAAGTTAAAACAGGCGTGTTGGTTGGAGCTTATTTTAGGCATAATTTATCTGGTAATTTATTTATTCAGCCAAGTATCCTATATTCAAACAAAGGCGCTTCAAGAAGGGCATCAAGTGGTGATCAAATCTTGGATGTTTTTCTTAACATTGATTATATCGAGATACCGCTGATGTTTAAATACTTTTTTAGCGATCCTGATGCTTCACTTAAACCAAATTTATTTTTAGGGCCTGTTGGTGCGATAAAACTAAGCTCAACAATTGAGATTGACATTGAAGGTGTAGATACCGGTACTTTTTTTGGCAATATTAAAAGCTCTGATGTTGGTTTAGTTTTTGGCGGAGGACTGGAATTTAAAGTTAGCAGCCAACATATGTTTTTAGAATTAAGGTTTGTCCGTTCACTCTCTTCTTTTGATGATTCCGGAAATAACCTTGATCTAAAAAATTCTACTTTTTCACTTGTTACAGGATTTACAATTAATTAAGATTTATTTTGAAGCAAAATAAAATCACCATTCCTAAAACTGCTTTTTATTGTACTTACGGTACCAAAGGCGATTCACTAAAAAATATTTGGCTTGTTTGTCATGGTTACGGACAACTAGCCAAATTTTTTATAAGAAACTTTAAATCACTTAATGAAAATGAAAATTTTGTAATAGCTCCCGAAGGTCTGCATAAATTTTATTTGAATGGATTTAGTGGAAGAGTAGGAGCTTCTTGGATGACGAAGGAAGAAAGGGAAAACGATATTTTTGATTACAACAATTATTTGAATGAAGTTTTTCAAAAAGAGTTAAGCGAAGTTGATTTAACTAATGTCAGAGTAAATATGTTAGGCTTTTCTCAAGGTTGTGCAACTATATCAAGATTTTTGTTTGAAAAAAATATCAGCCCGGATAGTTTAATTTTATGGGCAGGTGATTTACCAAAGGATATCAATTTAGAAGATGTAAAAAATTTCTCAAATGAAAAGTCAATTTATTTTGTAATCGGTAATAAAGATGAATTCATTTCAATTAATGAATTCAAAGAGATTTTGAGATTACACACAGAAAATAGCATTAGTTTTCATGAGATAATTTTTGAAGGAAAACATCAAATTACTTCGGAAGCGTTAATTGAATTAAAAAATCAATTAGATAAATAAACAATATTTTCATTTTCTTTTACCTGTCTAAAATACTATTTTATAAATCTCACCCAAAAATTCAATAGGAGCTTTATGAAAATTTTAAAAAACATTTTTATTGTTTTGATAGTATTGATTGCTATTTTCTTAATAGTAGCATTATTTCTTCCTTCTTCTGTAAGAGTTCAAAGAAGCATTGAAGTAAACAATTCTGCAAATGTTGTTTATAATTATGTGGCAGATTTCAATAACTTTAACAAGTGGAGTCCATGGCATGAAATCGAACCGACTGCCCAGACTTCAGTTGAAGGTACTTCTGGAACTGTTGGACACAAATACAGCTGGAAAGGAACTGAAACCGGGGAAGGCTCTTTTACAATTACAGAATTAATTTTGGATAAAGCGGTTAAATCTCAGCTCGATTTTATAAAGCCTTGGGAAGCTGTGGCAAAAAATGATTGGATATTTGAAAGCACAGGAAGCGCTACAAAAGTTACCTGGTATTACGAAGGTCCTGCTGATTACCCTATCGGCAGATATTTTGGTTTAATGACAGACGACATGATTGGGCCACAATACGAAAGCGGACTTACAAAACTTAAAGCAAATGTTGAAGCTATTGTTGATACTTCTGTTGTCGAAGAAACAGAACAAGTTGAGCAGTAATTCTTCACATTATATAGGTTTCAATTACATTTGGGTTTTGAAGAAATAAATTTTACGGTATTTTGTCTTTAGTAAATGCTTAGAGTAATTATGCGTAAAGTTTATTTCTTCTTTTTATTATTTTCTTTTGTTTACCTCAATTCACATTTCGTACAGGACAAATCAGTTACAATAAATAAATTAGAGATTGAGATTTTCTTTATAGTTCCGGCTGCCTTTTAGTTTGCTGCCGTCTTTTAGTGTAACATAAAAATCATTGTTGAAATGCGGTTGAATAACTTCAATAAAATCCGAGTTGATAATTCTTGACCTGTGAATTCTCACAAATTGATTTGCTGGTAATTTTTGTTCAATATTTTTTAGTGATTCTCTGATCAACAAATTTTTGTTTTTCGTGTGAATTGATAAATAGTAATCTTCCGCTTCAAAGTATTTTATGTCATCAAAATTTAGAAAATATATTTTGCCTGATGATTTTACCACAAGCCTTTTTTGTGGAAAATTATTTTCCGTTTCGTTAATTAATTTATTCTCAATTTTATCTTTTATTTCTTTTTGATAATCACTTATCAGCGAAAGTAAATCGATTTTATTTTTAGTAATTATTTTCTTTGCGTGGTTTAATGATTCGTAAAATCTTTCGTTTGAAAAAGGTTTTAACAAATAATCAACAGCGTGCATTTCAAAGGCTTTTAGCGCATACTGGTCGTAAGCAGTTGTAAATATTACAACGGGCATAATTTCTTCTGGGATGTTGTTCAAAACTTCGAAGCCGTTTACCTCCGGCATTTGAATATCGAGAAAAAGCAAATCCGGTTTGTGCTTTTCAATGCTTTCAATTGCTTCGACACCGTTTTCACAAGCTGCACAAAGCTCAATTTCATCTACATCTTTGAGTAGAACTTTCAAGCCGTCGAGTGCTTTTGTTTCGTCGTCAACAATTATTGTTTTAATTTTTTTCACAAATATTTTTTATCAAGTGGAATAATAATTTCTGCAGTCACACCGCCTTCAGCGTTGAATACATTAAAGCTGCTTTTGTCTCCGTAGATTTGGTTCAGCCTTTCAAGTGTATTTGAAATACCGATACCAGAACAACTACCAATTTTAAAATCTTCACTCAAATGCGGACCAGTATTAAAAACAGTGATTAGCAAATGATCATTTTTTAATTGTGACTCAATTCTCAAAAATCTTTTACCGATTATTTTTGAAAGCCCGTGCTTAAAAGAGTTTTCTACAACAGGCAGTAAAATCAAATTTGGGACGCGCAAATTTTTAGTTTCGTTTTGAAGACAAATAGTATACTCAAAACTTTTTTCAAATCTTTCTTTTTCAATTTCGAGATACATTTCGATCAGCTCTAATTCTTTTTCAAGCGTAGTAGATTGGTTATCGTCAATGGTGATAGAGGTTCTGATAAGCTCACTCAATTTTGAAATCATGCTCACGGCATAATCAAAGCGCTTGGTTCTAATAAGCATTGCAATTGTGTTGTGCGCATTGAAAAGAAAGTGCGGCTGAATCTGCATTCTCAAAGTCTGCAATTGTGCCTGCGTTAAACTCGATTCTAATTTTATCGCCTGGCTTGATTTCTCTTTGAATTTACGGTAGTAATCGAGTGTAAATAAAATTAAAATCATAACCCAGTAAACTGAAAAACTCATTACCATTGACCGCAAAAAGTTTGCCGACATTCTGCCCGTGTAAAAAGTAAAAAACGAATCTCCGTGTTTTGCCGGGGAATAAAGAAAATACGAAAATAAAATACCGAGAATTAGTGTGTGTAGCAGACTGAAAAAAACACTAAAGAAAATCTGTGAAACAATTTTCCACGTTTTGTTTTTTTCCAAAAAAAGTTGAAAGGCTTTGTAAATCGGGTATGTAATTAATATCCACGCGAAAGAATAAATCAAAACAAAATTGATATTGATTCCCCAGTTAAAGTTAGAGAGATCACCGGCAGAGGATGCAAAGATTTTCAAAAACTCAAGCAAACCTATCAGCACCCAATAGCCGGTCATCAGCCATAGGGGTAAGTAATTTTCCGATCTTATTTTTTCTTTCAGCGAATCGATCATTGTTTGCTTTTAGTTTTTGTGCAGCATTGCGTCTAATTTTTCTTCAGCCCGGCTTTTCCAAAAACCGATGAAATCCCGGTTCCAGTAAGTTGTCGTACTTCTATCAGGCTCTTTGCTAAAAATATCTTTTGCGTGATCAAGTATTGCTATTCCAGCGATAACGTGCCTAATATTGTCTTCTGAATTTGTAAGATTAATTCCGATCAAAACGTAATTAAGCGGGTTTTGGGGATTATACTGTGCCGCTTTGAAATACTCATCTCTCATTTTCTGTTTGAATTTTTCTTTTTCTTCATTAGTTTCGGCAACTATCCAGTTGAACCAGTTGTAAATAAAACCCTGCAGTATGTGAAGGTCGGATAACCTTTCGTTGCTTTTATCTTTGTTTAACTCTTTTGCTTTGTCAAAATATTTCTGCGATCTGTGAATCAACTCTTTCGGGTCCAAATTTTCTGGGAAATTATCATCTCTTCCTTTGAGCCTCGCAACTTGAGTGCAAAGATAAGCTGCCCAATAATTTGCAAGCCACTCGTTTGGAAAGTCCCGTGAAATTTTTTCAAAAGCTTCCATGGCTTTCACTTCTTCTATAGCGCTTTGTGCGTCATCGTGAATTTTAAGCGCTGCTTTCATTGCCGACTTATATTCAGGCGACCCCGCATTTGTACAAACGAATGAAAATAACAAAATTCCTGTAATTATATAAGATTTCATTTTTACCTCAGCTTGTTGTTGAATTAATTGCGAAGTGAAGATGAAACATTAATTGAGGATATGAAATCCCATTTCAGTGAAGCGGTATTATTTTGCAGTTGGGTGAATTAAAAAAGTGTTTGATTTTAGGAAATTTTTTGATACATATTTTATGAGTAAATATATATATTACTTTTTAATTTAAACTATATAATTACTTTTATTCATTTGATCATAATTTAAAGTAATTTATGCGACCTATCAAGCTGTAATAAATCGTTTTTCCTCAATTACCCCAAATGACGAGTGGGCATTTCAAAATGTTAGATCTGGTGAAAAGTGGACTCATAGTTATCATAGATACCCAGCCAAATTTATTCCTAACATAGTAGAAAAATTAATTGAAAAATATTCGAAAGAAGGTGATGTCGTTGCTGATTTGTTCGCAGGGTGCGGTACAACATTGATTGAAGCTAAAAGACATGGTAGAATTTCAATTGGATTTGATGTAAATCCTGTAGCAAAGTTAATTACAAATGCAAAAATACATCCAATTAAACCAAGTAATTTAAAGGCGGAATACGAACTTTTGTTGGAAAAAATTTCTTCTTATGATGAATCTCTTAACATTAATATTCCTGAACAAGAAAAGATAGACTATTGGTTTGAACAAAAAGAAAAAAGAAAAATAGCATTTTTACTTTCAAAAATATCTGAAATTAATAACAAACGGATTAGAGAATTTTTTCTATGCTCATTATCAAATATTCTTAAAAACTCTTCAATGTGGTTGCAGTCCAGTACAAAACCACAAAAAGATAAAAGCAAAAAGCCTGCTGATCCAATAAAAAGTTTTAAGTACCACAGTGGGCATATGATTGAGAGAAATGAGAAATTTTACGAAGAACTTAAAAAGAATGGATACTTGAGAACAAGCTGTAATATTTTTATGCGTGATGCTCAGAAAACAAAACTTGTGTCAAACAGTGTTGATCTGATTATTTCTTCGCCGCCTTATGTTACTTCTTATGAATATGCAGATATCCATCAATTAACTGGATACTGGTATAATTATATCTCTGATATGAATAAATTCAGAAAAAAATTTATTGGAACTTTCTATTCGAATAATCAGGATTTAGAGTGTAATAGTAAAATTGCCGAAAAAATTGTTAATACTCTTTCTGAAAAGCATAAAAAGTTTGCTAAAGAGATTGCAAACTATTTTAATACAATGGAAAATGTCTTTATAGAAAGTAAAAGAATCTTAAAAGATAACGGCCGGGTTTGTTTTGTAATAGGAAATACTACAATTAGAAATGTTAAGATCAAAAACGCAGAAGTATTTTATGAAATATTAACTGAACATGGATTCGAAATTGAAGATGTAATTTTAAGGTAAATTCCATTTAAATACCTTACGCCTTATAGAGATAAAGTATCTGGGAAATTCAGTTCTAAAAACAGCAAAAATAGCAAGTTAGTCTATCCTGAAGAATATATAATTATTGCCAAAAAAATTTGATAAAATTATGGCAGAAACAAAAATATTGAAGCCTCGGCCCTACGCTCGCCTCTTAACAATGATTGGCGATCAGCTTATCAAAAATGAAAAAATTGCTTTGTTAGAATTGATTAAAAATTCATACGATGCAGATGCAAATTGGGTTCAGATTAGGTTTAATAATTTTGAATTGGATAAAGATGATAATAACAAATTAATTGCAAAGCCAGATTCTTCAATTGAAATTGAAGATGATGGAATAGGAATGGAATTATCTGTTATTGAAGAAGCTTGGCTCAATCCTGCAACACCAAATAAATATTTAAAAAAGAGGAAAGGAAACAATAGAACTGATAAAGAAAGGATAATCCAAGGAGAAAAAGGGATTGGTAGATTTGCAGTTTATAAACTTGGTTCGAAAATTGAAATAACAACTAAACCGATTTCACAAAAAGAGCCTGAAATAAACATTTTAAATGACCTATCACAATTTGATGACGAGATAATAACTAAAGAAAAAAATGATAAGCCTACCTTTTTAGATCAAATAGAATTTACCTGCCAAATTCAAAGTAAACCACAATATTTTAAACGTAGACAAATTTTATTCTTAGGAAAAAAAAGAAGTAGACCGCCACATGGCACACGAATTCTGATTTCCAGTTTAAAGGGCGATTGGACTATTGAAAAAATTGAAACGATCTTTAAAGAATTGAATAAGCTAAAAACTCCTTTTGGGGATAAGAAGGATAAAAGTGAATTTGAGTTTGATATTAAGATAAATAATAAAAGTTATTTTAAAAAAGATAGCTTTAAAGATGAATTTGAGCAGATTATTGAAAAAGCACCGATAAGAATTACAAATGGAAAATATGAAAACAAAAAGAAATTATTTTCTTTTTACCAAAATGGTAGTAAGAGAGAATTAAAATTAGAAAGTTTCTTTGAAAATAAAGAGATAAAAGATAGATTTTTAGATAAAAATGGGAATTTAAAACGTAATCCTGAAAGTGGCAGTTTTGGGTTTACTTTTTATGTATTTGATTTTAGACCAAAAGCACCAGAAAAATATAAATTAACATCAGAAAAAGCGTTTGTCAAAAATAATCGGATTTATCTTTTTAGAGATGATATAAGAGTTCAACCTTATGGAAATCCTGACGATGATTGGCTCGGAATAGATGTAAAAAGAGGGACAGCCAAAGCCGGTGATTTTTTGAGTAATGATCAAACAATGGGACATATTTCTATTTCCGTAATAAATAATCCTAAATTGAAGGATAAGACTAACAGAGAAGGTCTTATAGAAATAGGTAATGCTTTTCAGGATTTTACAATTATCATCAGAGGTTTTCTAGGATATTTACTTCAGGAATTTAGAAAGTACAAAACTGTTCAAGAAAGACAAAAAAAATTAGATATACTTGAAAAAAATACTATTAGTAATCAACTTGATTTATTTAAAGAGCATTTAGAAAATAAAAATGACAAGCAAGGATTAAAATATGCTAATGAAATTATTAAAAATTATCAAAATGAAAGAGATTATTTAATTGAAAGAGCTGAATTTACTGAAGATTTAGCTGCTGTTGGAATTACAGTTGAGGCAGCATCTCATGATTTGATGTTGATGGTAGAACGTGCAAAAGATAAAATTGATTATTTAGCTAAACATGGAACATCACCAAAGTTTGATAAAATTGAATTAAAAGATGGTCTAGAACAACTTAGAGGACAAATTACAATAATTGAAGATCAGATAAGGGGCATTCAACCAATATTTAGATCATCACGTCGAGTTTCAAAAAAACATAGAATAAAAGATATAATAGAAAGTGTTAGAAAATATTATGATAGTAATTTAGGTAAGAATGAAATAAAGTTTGAAGTAAAAGAAATTGGTCCCCCGTTAGTTGCAAAATGCTCTGAAGCATTCCTTTTACAAACATTTATAAACCTTTTAGATAATTCATACTATTGGTTAACAACAATTGATAATAAACCAAAAGTAATCAAAGCAAGTTTGGACGGAAATAAATTAGTTGCGTTTTTTAGTGATAATGGTCCAGGTGTAAAAGAGGATGATGCAGAATATATTTTTGAACCTTTTTTTTCTACTAAAGGAATAGATGGAAGAGGACTTGGATTATATATAGCGAGACAATTACTTGAGAGAGCTGATTTTAAAATTGAATATGTAACGAAAAAAAATGACAAAATATTGAGTGGAGCTAATTTTAAAATAGACTTTTCAACAGAATAAATTTGAGAAAACTATGGTAGAAAAACTCTTAAATGGAATTGCTATTGTAATTGATGATAAAATAAATGACAGCAAAAGTAATGATAAAATTATTAAGATAATTGATAAAATTAAAGAAAAAGGAATTCCTTGCTGTACATACAATAATATATCTGAAGCTGAAAAATATTTAAAGAATTTTTCTTCGGCGAGTTTTTTACTAATAGATTGGGAGATGGAGTCTCCTACTGCAGAACATCAAGAGGAAGGCCTACAACTTGGAGGTAGTTTAAAAGAAGAAAGCGAACAAAGCGTAATTTCCTTTATTAAAAAATTCAGAGAAATTGCTTTTGCACCTATTTTTAGCAGATTGGATAAAAAAACAATTGCTTATAAATTAGTTGAAAATAAAATTATTGAAGAAAACAAAAATGGTATAATTTATATTGAAAAAAAATCAAAATTAGCTAAAAAAGATAATTTGTTTGATTTAATTGATGAATGGATAAAAAAGAATCCAGCGGTTTACACATTAAAAAAATGGGAATCAAATTTTGTTGATTCCAAAAATAGCACATTCAATTCATTATTTGAAAAAAGTCCTAATTGGCCAAAAATATTATGGCAAACTTCTGAAAAGGACAAAACAGATCCTAAGTCTTCCATAAACGAAACGATTTATAGAATCATTAAATCAAAAACTACTCTTGAAAATATTGACAAAGAAATTATCAATAAAAGGTTTAGAAAAAATCCCGACTACGAAGAAATTAAAGATGTACTTATAGATACTATGTATATTGATAATTCTAAATTAGAAATAAACGATGTTTCTCCTGGCGATATTTTTTATTTTGATAATAATTATTACATAAACATTACGCCAGAATGTGATACAGTTGTAGGGAGAAGTCGCCCCAATAAAGTTAATTTATACTTATTAAAAGCGTCACCCTTAAATGAAGAAAAATTTAAAAGGGAAAATTATAAGAAAGACTTCGGATATATTGAAAAACCTAATCAGGTTCTTTTATTTGGTATAGAAAACAAAGATATGTTTACAATTTCTTTAAAAAATATTACCAAAAAAAAATATTCTGAAATTAAAGATTATCGAATTTGTCGACTACTTCCTCCAAATAGTGTTTATATTCAACAAAAATTCTCATCATATATAAGTAGAGTTGGACAACCTAGAATTCCTGAATTAATTCTAAAAGGTTTACCAAAATCAGCTTAATGTTATGCACTCCCAATTGCATTGAAACAACGCAACTGTAAAACTTAAATTTGATCATCAATTATTAAATTATTGGGAGTTTTATGAAGTGGATATCTTGTCTTATCTTGCCCTTAATAGTTGTATTTGTATCTTGCTCTGATGATCATGTTACCGAACCGGAAGATACGAGGCCTTTAATGCCCCTGGAAGTTGGCCATAGCTGGACTTACTCAGTTTTTACTGAAACCGACGTAGCTCCAGTAGATAGTACAATTACAATAGGCTCAAAAATTTCTATTAGAGGAACTGAATATTTCAAAGAAGCGGGCTCAGATTATCTATACCGTGAAACCGGAGAAGGTTTGCAAATGGGAATTTTGGAAAACGGAGAATTTAAATTGGAGTACAATTTTTATCATCCGAATGCAAAAGAGTTTAAACATTTGGATTTAGCCGGCCATTTAATCCCGGAAGCATCAAAAGGGCATAGCCGTGTTGATGCAGGCTTTTTTGAAACTTACAGTTACACTTTTGTAATAGGAGAAGGGGAAAGAATTCAATTCGAATTTTCCCTCGGGACAGGTTTAATTAAAAAATCATTTATAACTGATTTGCCGGGCGATAAAGGATTTGATGTTGATCAGTGGCAGTTAAAGAATTATGAAGTGGAATAACAATTAAAGGCTT
>JANQIV010000170.1 GCA_028282005.1 Melioribacteraceae bacterium
CAAGTTCAACTTCAACAAGCTGCATATCGTCGCCGTATATTTTGTAGTCAATTATGTCGGCCATCATTCCCTCCAAAATTTTATTTATTAGTTTATAATAACTAGTCATTAAATTATTGCAATAATCATGATGATGCAATTCATATAAAAAATAATTTCAAAAAATGATAAAAATATGTACGGGATATCATTTACTAATCCGTATTAAATACAAAAAGATGGAATAACTTTAATAAATAATAAGAATGAAAAGTAAAGCCGGAATTGATATTATGAAAAACTTAAATTTATTGAATAAAATTCAAACTTGGGATGAGAGTGCCGCCAGGCATATTTTATCCAGAACACACTACGGATTTACAAAAAGTGATGTTGAATTTGCTTTAACAATGTCACTTGACGACTATGTTGATAATCACCTGCTAAAAGATTCTCCTTTGCCAAATCCTCCCGGGAACTGGGTTAATACTATCCCCGACGAAAACAATGAAGACGCTTTTGAAGAAAGAATAATTGAATTCATAAACTGGCTTTTTAATTTACTCACATATTCTCAAGATCAATTTCGTGAAAAGATGGTTCAGTTTTTACACAATCATTTTGTTTCAAAATTTGAGGAAGTTGAATGGCCTAGTTTAATGTACAGACAAAACCAGCTATTCAGAAATTATGCTTTCGGAAATTTCATAGAATTAACAAAACAAGTTAATATTGATCCCGCTATGCTTGTTTTCTTAAATGGTGAGGAAAATTCAAAAGAGCATCCAAATGAAAATTATGCACGAGAACTTTTAGAATTATTCACCATCGGTATCGGCAATTACACAGAAAAAGATGTAAAAGAAGCAGCCCGCGCTTTAACCGGTTGGAGGTTTGAAGGATTTGATGTTTTTCTTGAGGATGAAGATTATGACGACGGGCAAAAAACATTTATGGGTGAGACCGGGAATTTCGGTCATACTGACATTGTTGATATAATATTTAAAAACAACGAAACTGCAAAATTCCTTTGCCGAAAACTTTACTCATACTTTGTTCATTATGAACCGAATGAGCAGTTTGTTTCCCAACTTGCTCAAGTAATGGTTGATAACAATTATGATTTGAAACCGGTTTTATCAGTAATGCTAAAATCTGAATACTTCCATTCTGTGGATATTCGCGGAGCAAAAATAAAATCACCAATTGAATTTGCTGTTGGTTCGCTTCGTCAATTTAATATTGAAGAGCCTGATTTTGAATATGTTTCAGAGGTTTGCGGATTTTTGAAACAAAGAATACTTGATCCACCAAATGTTAGCGGCTGGCAGGGTCAGCGCAACTGGATTTCTACCTCCACACTTCCACACAGGAATATTTATTCTGATGATATTATTTATACATATTTAGATGAAGAGGATGATGAAATTACATACGGAATTAATGTTTTGGAATACACCCGAACTTATGACAGCTCTGAAAATGCGGTTCAATTGATCGAAGATGTTACTCAAAATTTGATTCAATTTCCATTGAGTCAATCCAAAAAAGATTTGCTGCTAAAGATTATGTTGGACGGATCTGCAGAATATGATTGGTCTACTTACGATCCGCAGGCTGAATCAAGATTAAGAAAATTGTATCAAGCAATAATGAGATTACCAGAATATCAATTATCATAAAAAGGTTTAAAAATGGATAGACGAGATTTCTTAAGTAGATTAGGTGTTCTTGCCGGAACAGGTGCTTTGGCAATGAACTTCAAAGGTGTTCCGTTAAAAGCGTTTTCAAAACCAATGTTTAGTATAAATTCTTTCAACGGAAAAATTTTGGTGATCATTCAATTAGGCGGCGGTAATGACGGATTGAATACATTAATTCCGTTTGAAGATAATCTTTATTACAATAAGCGGCCAACTTTAGCGATTAAAAAAAGTGATTCAATTATTTTGAATAATCTTACCGGATTTCATCCGTCGTTAACAAAATTCAAAGGAATATTTGACGACGGTAAAATGAGCATTATTCAGAATGTTGGATACGATAATCCAAACTACTCGCACTTCAGATCAACTGATATTTGGCTTTCTGCTTCCGACTCAAACCAGACATTAACAGACGGTTGGTTGGGCAGATATTTAGAAAAAGCCTATCCCGACTATCCGAGCCAAAGCCCAAATCACCCGATGGCTGTACAGATTGGTTCTTTGAACTCCCTATTGCTTGATAGCAAGCACGGTGCAATGGGTGTTTCTATTGAAGATCCGAATACATTTTCTCAATTGGTTCAAGGGAGTTCCGTTGATAACGATCCTCCGCCAAGTACTATTGCCGGTGACGAGTTAAGATTCTTAAAGGAAATCGTTGCTAACTCAATTAAGTATGCAGATGTAATAAAATCCGCAGCAGATAAAAATCAAAACAAAGTAGAATATCCTGATACTGAATTAGGTTTTCAACTTTCTATTATTGCAGATTTAATCGGAGGAGGATTACAGACCCCGGTTTATCTAGCAACATTAGACGGTTTTGATACTCATGCATCACAAATTGACGAACATGCAATGCTACTGCATGAATTATCAGATGCCGTTGATGCCTTTCAAAAAGAAATTGAAGCGATCGGGCAGGCTGATAATGTTTTGACACTTACTATTTCCGAATTCGGAAGAAGAGTTGATGAAAACGGAAGTAGAGGAACTGATCACGGAACTGCTGCTCCCCTGTTTGTAATCGGCAATACTGTTACCGGAGGAATAATCGGCGATAATCCCAACCTAAGTAATCTTGATTTTAATGAAGATATGTTTCATTCTTATGATTTTAGACAAGTTTATTCAACTGTTCTAAACAAACATTTCGGAATAAATGACACTACGGTTGAAGAAATACTTTTAAGAAAATTTGATTACCTCCCATTCTTAGATGGCGCCGTTACAAACGTGAGTAATTTTGATAGCATTCCAAGAAAATTTGAATTGATGCAGAATCATCCGAATCCGTTTAACCCATCAACAACTATTTCTTATTCGCTTCCTAAAAGGGAAAAAGTAAGGTTGGAAGTTTATAATTCGATTGGGCAGTTTGTTAAGCTGTTAGTTGATGAAGTTCAAAGCGCTGGTAAATATGACGTGAGATTTAATGCTAATAATTTGCCTTCCGGTATTTACATTTACAGACTTCAAACAACAAAAAAAACTATTTCTAAAAAAATGGTATTAGTGAAATAATCCTATGATTCTTTTACTATTTTTTTAGAGCTAGTTAATACTCAATTTCAAAAGAAAATACCGGTTTGAATCCTAGCATTCTGATATCATAGGAATGGATCTCTTCATCATCCTCATAGAAAAATCTATTAAGAATGCTGCGGTTGTTAAAAACATTGAAAAGAGTGAAATTCAATCTGCACTGCAATTCGTAAATATTGAATTGATAATTCATACTGACATCAACCTGTTTACTTGTCGGCAATAGTTGTGAAGCGCTATCATTCTGGAATTCTAAAATCTGAACGAACTCTTCATTTTCTTCATCCCATTCTTCTGTTAATTCAGGTATTAAAATCGGCTTTCCGGATCTGATGTAAGAAACTAAAGAAAAAGTAAAGTTATCAAAAAGATTGTAACTTAGCGCAAACTTAAGAGAGTGTTTAATTTCATCAAAAAAAGGTGTATTGAATTTTGTTTCATTTCTATCAAGAAATTCTGTCTCGGATGAATTATATGAATAACTAACCCAACTTTTCAATTTTTCTAAGCTTAGTTTTGCTATAAAATCGATACCGTCAACTGTTCCCGAGCTATTGTTTTCGACAGAGGCAAAATTATCAACACTTAAGAATTGTTCCTTTATAACAAGACTGAAAAAGCCATCAACATTTTTTCTGTATGCCTCAGCGTCAACTGCAAGATTTTCTGAAGAATAGTTTAGCCCGAAAGAGAACTGTTCAGACCTGTTTAATTTTGTAGAACCGCCAATTAAGAACCATGAGTTATTTCCTTCAATATTTTCAACTGAGTTTGCAGCTCTTATAATATATTGATTGAATTTCCCGTAAAATACTTTCGCCGTAATTCTATCAGTTAACTTATAATTGATTGATAACCTCGGTTCAATTCTATTCAATTTTGTGATTGAATAATTCGAAAGACGAAAACCAATATTAGCTTCCAAATTTGAAACACGATATTTATAGTTTGAATAAGCAGTAAAAAGTTTTGCATTTTTATCTATTAATTCAGATTCATTGCTTATTAGTTCGGATTTGGAAAAGAATGAAGTTATACCGGAGTAGCTGGCCCCTAAATTGAAGCTATTAGAGGATGTAAATTTATATTCGCTGTTAAATTGAATTGACAAATCTTCGAGTGTATTTTTTGTAAAAATTTGCGTACTCATAATTTCAACATCATCTTCCTCATTATATTCAGGAAAATTATTTATTTCTCGTCCATCGGCAAAATATTTTGAATAAGAAAGGATGGTTTCAAAATTGAAATTCTTGTAAGGCTGTCTAAACCATCTCGCGCTACTACCTGTATTCCCCCAACTATTTAAATGATTATAAAAATCAATTTCTCCGGGGAAAGTTATTAGTGTGTCATCTAACTCAAACTCAGTAACTTTTTCCGCAAGCGAAAAATTATCTTTGCCGTGGAAAAAACTAACAGTTAATAAATTATTGTTATCCGGTAAATATGTGACCTTTGAAAAAAGATCATAAAAAGAAATAACCGGGATCGGATCATCAATATCCGCACTTACAACTCTGTTAAAAGTATTTGCATAAGAACGTCTATAAATATCCGTTAATAAAAAATCTGAAATAGTATTTCTTCCAGCAAAGATAAAAGATAAATTTGATCCTAACGGTAGTTCCAAAGTTAGATTAGCAGAAGAACGGTTTATGCCGGCTATGGCTTTGACTTTTCTGAAACTTCCCGATTTACTTGTAAAGTTTATTAGCCCTGAAGTTCGCCCTCCAAATTCAGCGGGATATCCTCCTTTATAAATTTGCACATCTTTTATGATATTATTGTTTAGTGCAGTATAAAATCCGAACGCGTGATTAATATGATACAATGTAATTCCGTCAAGAAGTACAAGATTTTCAGAAGGTGACCCTCCCCTAATGCTTACACCTGAAGATCCAAAATTATCCGAATTTATTCCTGGCAAAAGGCTGATCGAATTGAAGACATCTTTTTCACCAAGTTGAGGTAGTTTATCAAATTCTTTCATGTTAACCGACAAAAGCCCCGGATGTCTGTCAAACTGAAATAACTTTTCATTTTTGGAAATTATAACAACGCTGTCTGATAAAATTGAAGATTTTTTTAACTGCAGATTTACATAATCATTTTTTTGAAGATCGATTTCAATATTCTCAGTTTTGTATCCCATATATCTAATTTCAAGTGAAACAGCTTTTTTCCTTAATTTCACCAAATTAAAAACCCCATCCCGGTTTGAGAAAGTATAATTATGATCATCAATGTAGATTGAAGCGTGTGGGAGCCTTTCACCTGTTTCCGAGTCAAGAACAGTCCCTTTTAACGAGTAAAGAATTTCCTTTTCAAATACTATAACTCTACTCTTATCAGACCAACGGTAGTTCAGTTCATTTTGAAATAATATTTCTTCTAAAAGATCATTTATCTCAACTTTATAAAACTCTTCGTCAATTATTATGCTATCAGTAACATGGGTTGGGAAAGTAAAATTTATATCCGTTAAAATGGAGATTTCGGTTAACGTGTTAGTCAAACTTAACGAATCAATTTTAATCGAGATTATTCTGGGATCATTTTCAGGAGAAGATGATTGGACAATAGAATAGGCCAATAAAAATATATATGCGATTTTTTTAATGCTTTTTGTCATGTTTGAAAAATATTCAAAACACGACAAAGATAAAATGCTATTTTTTGCTTATGTGAATTATATCATCTCTGATTTCAGATTTAAGATTTAGAGACAAACAAATTTCATCGATTAAGTCTGAGAGATCTTCATCTTTACCAAAGACTGCGTGAAGCGTTAAGTCTTTAATTCCCTCATCATCTAAAACGATTTTTGTTTTATAGATACCCGATAATATCTCAGCAATCTCCTTTAACTTATGCCTGTGAAAAACTATATTTCCGGAAATCCAGCTCACTAATTGATTGGCATTTACCCTTTTCAATTTCTCAGGAGGATTTGATGATATACACTCCCCTTTCTCATTTTCGGTTAAATAGATTTTATCTTCAGGAGATAAAGAGTTTGAAAGAGAAACTTTTCCTTCACTTACAATCACGGTTGTTTTATTGTCATCTGAAAAAACTTCGAACTGGGTTCCGAGTACTTCAACAAAAGCGTTTTCCGTTTCAATGATGAACTTTCTCTTATCCGGGACTACATCAAAAAATAGTTTTCCTTCAATTTTTGTTTTTCTCGTTTCTTCGGAAAATGCTTCGGGAATCTCCAACTTGCTATCCGGTGATAAATTTACAACTGTTCCATCATCTAATTTTACTTGGCTAACTTTAGCTGTTAAGTTTTCATAAATCAACGGATAACTTTGCTGAATTACCAATTGGTAAATCAATATTGAGGCAAATATTAAAACACTTGCTGCAGCCAATTTAATTATATTATTTGTGGATAATATGCTAAATCTATTTGATAACTTATAAACTTTAGCTTTATTAGTAGAAATATCGAACTGATATTTTCTCTCAAGTAATTTCCAGCCTTTATCTTTATCAAACTTAACATCTAATTCTTCTTCGCTAAAATTTTCCCATGAATTTCGAACACTTTCAAAATACCCTTTATTTTCTTCATTCGAATTAATCCACGTTTCCAACTGATTTTTTTCTTCATCAGTTGCTTCGTTATTCAAAACTCGCAGAATTAATTCAAAGTATTTTTCTTCATTCATTTTCATATAATTTCATCTATAATTAAATACGATTTAACCGTGATAATCCCTTACAAATTATTTAGTAAAGAAATTATTATTACTTTTAAGTGCTTCAGTAATTCCCGTAATTTTTTCACTGCGCGCCTCAAATGAGTTTCCACTGTCCTATCGGAGATATTCAATATTTCCCCAACTTCTTTATAAGATAGCTTCTCATATCGACATAAACCAAAAACAGTTTTTTGTGCTTCGGGCAAAGAATCAACTGCTTTTTTTATTTCATCTTTCAGAAATGCGTTTTCATAATTAAATTCATAACCTTTCTCATAGCTCTCATCAATTCTGAAAGTTGTGTTTACTTTACTTGATCTAAAATGATCAATAATAGAATTATTCGCCGATCTGTATAAATATGATTTTATAGATTTTTGCGGGTCAAGAGTTGAGCGGTTTTCCCAGAGTTTCATAAAAATATTTTGAACGAAATCGAAAGAAGTATCTTCATCTCTAAGCTTCTTATAAATAAAGTTAAATATTGCTTCCGAGTACTTGTAGTAAAGTGTTTTATAAGCCTCAGCATTAGAGTTTACAATTCTCTCAACAAGCTTTATGTCTTCGGTTTCAATTTTAACTTCAGGCATCCGCGAAATGAAAAATGTAATTTAAGTGCAAAAATATTGTGTGAATAATACAAAATAATTTAGGCATTTGTAAGGGGGTATTAGAATGATTTAAGTGAAATAATCATAAGATTATTTCACTTAGTTTTTTATCGAGCTCTTCACCACGCAAACGTTTAGCGATTATTACACCATCAGGATCAATCAAAAAATTATTTGGTATATCTGTCACTTCATATTTATGAACTGGGCTGTTTTTATCATCCCAGCCTTTTAAGTTGGAGACATTAGGCCAGATTATTCCGTCAACAACTGATGCTTTCTTCCATGCTGGTTCGTTTTTATCCATAGAGACACTGAATATTTCAAAACCTTTATCTTTATATTTATTGTAAATATTTACAAGTACCGGGGCTTCATGTCTGCAAGGCGGACACCACGAAGCCCAGAAATCAACAAGCACGTATTTGCCTCGCAAATCAAATAGTGATTGTTCTTCCCCGTTGATACCCGGCAACGAAATCTCAGGGGCAACTGAACCGATCGATGTTGATTTAAAACCCTCAAGCCTTTCTCTCATTAATTTTGTAATTCTTAAATCAGGATACTTCTGCTCAAAATTATTTACAAGAACATCAAGCACAGGAAGCTCATCTTCCCCTTCCCATCTAGTTGAAGTATAGTAAAGCGCGATTGAGTTTTTCAGATTAGCATTAATAAATTCCGTCAGTTTCTTTCTATAAATCAAAACGTTTTCACTCAAATAGGCAGAAGCCTTTGCGATTTCTTCTTCGTCATTATTATCAGAAGCTTCTTTTAATACCTTACGTGCTTTGCGAATTGTTTCATTTAACAAATTAGCTCTGTATTCATCGTATTGACTTAACAAATCTGTATCTTTTGATCCCTCTATTGTTATATGCTTTTTATCAAAATTTGGAGGAACATTTATTTTAATTTGATCGCCCATATTTGCTGCGATGTGAAATTTCACTGAATCATAGACATTTATTAAGTAAACTCCCGGTTGTAATTCATAATTACTTTTAAAGGTTCCGTCAGCATTTATCACTAAAGTATCAATTGGTGTGTTTTTTCTCTGTTGAAGATCAGGTAAATTCAAAACAACTTGTTGATCAGGCAAAACATGATCCAATTTACCTTCGATTGAGAAAGTTGTGTTTTCCTTTTTGCCGCAGCTTGTAAAAAATAGTATTAAAAAAATTACCGCAGTAATCGAATATATCTTTGCTTTCATTATACTTCCTGTATTAATTAAATAAAATGAGGTGTAAATTTGTATAATATATTAATAACGATTTGTTGTCTACTTTTAGTTTCATAAGTATGTGAGACGCAGTTTTTTTTATGAAGTTCCACCGATTAAGTGCAGCCGTGACCAAATAAAAATTTTGTATTAAATTACAGTTCTCGCATTATTGATTATTTCCTACGGAGGGATAAATGCTGAAAAAATGGAAACAACTTTCTTCCTCAGTGAAGTTTAAAAATCCGTGGTGGACGTACAAACTTGACAAGTTTGAGATCCCCGGGAAAATGGAAGGCGAATACCACTACGTTCACACAAACGGCTCAAGCATGCTTGTCCCGGTAACCAACGATGGCAAAATAATTTTAGTAAACCAATACCGCTATCTTTGCGAAAAAGAAAGCCTCGAATTCCCTTGCGGAAGTGTGAAAGACGGTGATGATTATTTTGAAACCGCAAATTTAGAATTAGCCGAAGAAACAGGATACTCAGCGAAAGAGATTGTAAAAGTCGGCGAGTTCAATCCGTACAACGGTGTTACGGATGAAATGTGCAGTGTGTTTATTGCAAAGAATTTAACCGAAGTAGAAAGCAAACCCGACCCGACCGAAGAATTTGAGATAAAGCCATTTTACCCGGAAGAAATTGACCACTTAATTGAAACCGGCAAAATCTGGGATGGAATGACGATAGTTTCGTGGACACTTTCTAAAAATTGGATTTAAGATGCCGGATATGGAATGTGAGATGAATGTTAATAATGATTTTTGGTAAAACATTATAATGAAAATGCAAATATTAAGTTAATGCTACGGTTCCTTTCTTTCTAATAGTATGGTTCGTTTTGTTTTAATGTTTTACATCCTTTTGTTCTGATGGTAGGGAGGCTATCATTAGAATATTTTAAACTGTACCCTCTTAATGAAAGGAACTAAAGTATATTGACACTTTAAACCGTGAGATAGTAATAATATTTTAAGCTTTATTGTAATGAAAAGCCAAATTTACTCGCCTTAGGCGGCAGATTATTCGATCTATCCTCTTGTCTATAACTTAGGCATTATAGCTGTAATAAGACTCTGCGGGTCAGATTTGCCATCACTAAGTCTATTTCATAACAAATTACTTTAGTCTATCTTTAAAGTGTTGAAAAAGAAATTGCAGAACTATTTGAGTATTACGGTGATCTGCGCCAAAAGTATTATTAAAAATTTTATAAGCAGATAACCATAAATTAAAAGCCTTATCCAGCATTTTTAATTCAATATAAACCGTTGCCAAATTTGACTGACTTATGGCTCTGTCTAAGATTTTACCGGATGCGTATCCGGCAATTTGCTGTGCGACAAAAAAGGCTATGGCTTCAAACATTTTTACCCGCGTTTTTTAGGAGGGAATGAAAATTCGTTTAAGTAAAATATTTTATTTTTGATTTTATTAACAATAATCAAATAATTTATTTTTGAATTTAGTGTAGAAATTTACAAACGTTTGCTGCCCTCTCGTTTTATCAGATTCCTCACCCAAAAGACGGGATTCGGAATGACAATACAATTCCGGTTGTCATATCGACAAACGTTTCTTGTGAGGAGATATCTTTAGTCTGGATTTTCCCAATTCTAACCTTTAAGATTTCTCTCCCGATAAAATACATCGTGATCGAAATGACAATTCAAGCAATTTATAAAAAATAAAGTGTTGTAATTATTTTATCCAATTATTTATAAAACATTCCGCAGGTAATTTATTATTTTATCGTCCTACCTATAAAGAATACGAGAATAATGTCTGAACAAACACTCCTTAAAAAATTAAAATCCGGCGAGCAAGATTCTTTTAGAGAATTGGTTGAGCAATACTCTAAAATGGTTATTAATACTTGCTTCGGTTTTTTAAGAAACCAGGAAGACGCAGAAGACATTGCACAGGAAGTTTTTGTTGAAGTTTACAAATCCGTTAAAAAATTCAGAGGCGATTCAAAACTTTCAACATGGATTTATAGGATAGCGGTAACAAAATCATTGGATCAAATAAAGATGAAAAAAAGAAAGAAAAGGGCTGCGCAATTAAAAAGCTTATTCGGTTTTGATGACCAGGAACTTGAATTGCCGGCAAGCTCAAATTCAAACCCGGAAAACATTGCCGAAAAAGAAGAAAGGAAACTGGTACTGCAGAACGCAATTGAAACGTTAGCAGAAAATCAAAAAGTAGCCATTACACTAAACAAAATTGAAGGATTCAGCTACAAAGAAATTTCGGAAATAATGGACACTTCGGTTTCTTCGGTTGAATCTTTAATAGTTCGTGCAAAAAGAAATTTGAAAGAAAAATTAACAAAATATTATAAAAGGAACTTATAAGAGTATGATTAAGAGAAAGATTATGATTAAGATTTTAATATCGGCAGCCAGTTTAAGGAGTTCTTTTCTTAATCTTACTCCTACTCATAATCTTAATCATTCTAAAAACAAAGCGCAGGTATTTCAGTTACCTGTCGTCAAATAAAATAGATTTGAGGAATAAAATGAGAACGAACAAGCAAATAGAAGAAGAAGTTAAAAAGACAATGGATTTGCTGAATGAAAAAGAGAGCACTGAAATTAATCCCTTTTTCTATACGAGAGTAAAAGCAAAGCTTGATGAAGTTGAAAATACAAGTGCTGTAAAAGAAGGCAGTTATTTTCAATTGGTTTTGAAGCCGGCTTTTCTCGCAGTAATAATTTCCTTGAACATAGTTTCCGGATATTTTCTCTTAAAGGAAGAAGATCAATCATACAGCAGAGAGGATTTTATCAATGCATTCTCTGAAGATTATTCAATCACTGATTCTGATTCGGAAATATTTAATTAATTACGGAATTACAAAATGGACTTGTTTACAAGAAATAAAATAACGGTAATTACAATCATTGTCTTGCTTGTGCTCAATGTGTTTACAATAACGATGCTGTGGATAGACAAGTTTGGAGATAACGAACCGAAAAGACGCGGCCCCGGACGACAGAATATTGAAGAATTTTTGTCATCGGAATTGAATTTAACCAAAGAGCAAAAAGACCAGTTTAGGCAAGCAAGAATAAAACATCATCAGAAATCGAGAAGATTAAAAGATGAAGTTCGCAGGCTAAAGCAAAGATTAATCAACCAAGTTTTTGAAGATAACCCGGATGAAGAATTGGTTGAAAAATTATCAAACAGAGTTGGAGAATTGGAGACAGCATTTGAAAAAGAAGTTTACGATCATTTTACCGAGTTAAAAAATATTT
>JANQIV010000207.1 GCA_028282005.1 Melioribacteraceae bacterium
CCGCAGGCTTTGAAATTTGTATTGAACGATAGACTACTGAAAAGAGAAACGAGAAATTTTGCTGATAAGACTGCTGCAGAAAATGATCCGCTCGCAAAAGGTATATTTGAGATTGACGGTGTTGTTTCAGTTTTCTATATGGATCGTTTTGTTACTATTGAAAAGAAACCTGATGTTAGCTGGGGACAAATTCAAAAAGGATTTATCAATTTTTTAAGAAACTTTGATAAGACTACCATTCCAGAAGAACAAGAATTGCCTCAAATGAATTCTGAGGAAGAAACCGCTATGCTGAAGCAAATTAATGAAGTACTTGATCAACGTGTTCGCCCTGCATTGGCAGGTGATGGCGGTGGATTAGAAGTTCTCGGATTGGATGGTTTAACACTGAGCATTAAATATCAAGGTGCGTGCGGAAGCTGCCCTAGTTCAATTAGGGGTACTTTAGTTGCAATAGAAAATTTGTTAAAACGTGAAGTAAATCCTTCGATAGAAGTTATTTCTGCATAGGGAGAATTTTTTAAGTGCAAACCCGGTTTGAATTAAACCGGGTTCTTTTATTTTAAAATACTTCAGCTAGTTCAATATGATCTTCGTGAAAGATTTTATCTAATTCATCTTCAAAAAAGAATTTCTTTTCATTAAATGCAGGCGTTAATTGGTCAAGCCAGGTTGAAGTTTCATCGTATTTAGCAAAAAATGGCCTTTTGCACCATTCTGGGTTTCTGCCTTGTAAGAAATTTAGAACGAATAGTTTTTCACCGTTTATTTCAGTGATTCCGTCAACTGTTACTTTTCCTGGTAAAGCTGACATTGAAGGGCCTTTTACAGTTCTTGCCAGGCCTGATACTTTGATATATGCTCCTCTGAAAATTTCGAATGCCTCAGAAAGCGGAATCGCAAAATATCTTTTTGCACCGGTATCTCTTTCAACAAAGAAATAATATGGAATACAACCATATTTTACTTGCTCTTTCCACATTCTTGCCCAAATCTCAGCAGAATCATTTACATGTTTTACTAGTGGAGATTGAGTTCTAATCTCTGCGCCTGTGTTTCTAATTCTTCTAACCGCTTCTTGGGAGACTTCTGTTGAAAGTTCAACCCAGTGATTATAATGTCCCATAATAGCAAGATGTTTTCCGGACTTTACAATTTTCTCAAAAAACTTAATCACACCATCGGCATCCTTATCAGTAACATATTTATAAGGCCAATATGCTATTGATTTTGTCCCGATTCTGATATTTTGAATGTGATCAAATTCTGGTTGTAGTAGAGGTTCAATATAGATTTTTAGTTTTTCAAGCGTCATTACCATCGGATCACCGCCGGTAAATAACACATCAGTAATTTGGTTGTTATTTTTTAAATAAGTCTGAAATCTGTTTGATTCATCAGTAGCAAATTTAAGATCATTCATTCCAACAAACTGTGCCCATCTGAAACAGAAAGTACAATACGCATGACAAGTTTGTCCGCTAGAAGGAAATACTAAGCAAGTTTCTTTGTATTTATGTTGAACACCTTGAACCGGTTCATCATCCAATTTAGGTACATTCGCAGTCATTTGTCCTGCCGGATGAGGATTTAGTTCATAACGGATTTGATTAGCAATTTTTTTAATTTCCTCATTAGGAAGCTCTTTTTTTATGGCATCTGCCATTGTATTGAAATGTTCATCAGACAGCATGTCTTTTTGCATAAACGTCAATTGGTAGATTGGATCATTAGGCACATTGTCCCAATTTATCAAATCTTCAACGAGATAATTATTTGTTCTAAATGGAAGCACATGAGCCGTGACTTTAATTTCAAACCTTTCAGTAGCAGATAATTTTTGAAGCTGAGGAATTTTATCAATATCCTTTAATCCATAAAAACGCATTTTCCTTTCTTCAATCATGAAATATCCTTTCTTTTCTGCAAAAATATTGTAAGCATTATTGTGATAATAATGTATGCTTTATTTCGATACTAATATTTTGATAATGTAGATAGTTTTTCGCAGCTTTAAACCGCGTAGCAATACCAAGATAACAAAATAATTACATTAATCAAGGTTAGGTGGGTAAATTAATGGAATTTTAAAGGCTATAATTATTTAAGGGTTGTTACCTTATTTATATCATCTAACTTAACAAATCTTTCTTGAAATTTATATGCGCCTTTATCACCTTTCACAGTTTTAACAAATTTTACGGTGATGCCTGCATCTTTTTTCTTTCCTTTTACTTTATCACCAAACGATTGTTGTTTAGCCATTTCAATACTCCTTTATATTTTAGCTTACAAACATAATTATTTTTCTTTAAAAACAAAAATAAATTTATGATGGGAATTTTCCTAAAAAATGTAATTAAGGTAAAATTTAGTAATATAATCTGTTTATTTTTTTTTAATTTATAACCTTCATTAAATCAAATTTAGGCTATTTCAATGAAATTCAAACAGTTAGGCAAAACGGGACTCAATTCCTCTGTTTTTGGATTTGGAACATACAGAATTCAAAATACGGAAAAACATTTTTCTGCACTTGAAAAAGCAATTAAAAACGGCATAAACCTAATAGACACAGCTACTAATTACGCTGATGGAGAAAGTGAGATAGTTGTTGGCAAAGTAATAAGTAAGTTGATAAATGAAGGGGCGGTAAAAAGGGAAGATATTATTTTAGTTTCGAAAGCCGGGTACATACAGGGACAAAATTTGAACGTTGTTACCCAAAAAGAACAAATGGGTATAGGTTATAAAGGAATTGTAAAGTGTGAAGAAGATATGTGGCATTGTTTTGACCCAGAATTCATCAAAGATCAAATTACAGCTTCGCTTAAGAGAACTGAACAAGAATATATTGATTGTTATTTAATTCACAATCCGGAATATTTTTTAATTTATGTTCTTATTGATGATATTGATGAATTGAGAAGTATTTTTTATCAAAAAATCAGAACGGCTTTTGAACAACTTGAAAAGGAAGTTGAAAACGGTAGAATAAAATCTTATGGTGTTTCCTCTAATACATTTGGTTGTTCATCAAATTCCAAAGAATTTACTTCTTTAGAAAATATGGTTGAGATAGCGGATTCTATTTCAAGTGATAATCATTTCAGTGTTATCCAATGTCCGTTAAACTTAATTGAAAAAGGTGCTTTATCTATAAAGAATCAAAAAGATTATTCAATCAGTGTTCTAGAATTAGCAGAAAAACATAACATTGGCGTTTTGACAAATAGACCTATTAATGCAATCAACGGAAATAAGTTGTTTAACTTAATAGAAATTGACTATAAATATGATGTTGATGAAAATGAGCTAAAAGAATATATGAACAAGATACTTGAGCTAGAAAAATATATAAGAGAAAAAATACTTAGAAAACTCAAGAAACAAGATTATGATCCAATGGTTGAGTGTCTATCAATTAGTGAAGACTTATTGAAAAGTTTTGGTACATATCAAAGGCTAGAAAATCTAACCTTTGATCGTGATAGGCTTTTTGTGGTAAGAATGAAATATGCAATACAAAAATTGCATGAAATTCTTAAATTAAAAGAGGAAGCTAAAGAAAATCTTAAAAAATATGACGAAGTAATTATTCAGCTTTTTGATTTATATGAAAGCTTTATTGCAATTGGAGTTAATGCCAAAAGGAAACCGATAATTGAGCAAATAAACAAATTTATTTCTCAAGAATTGGTTGATCTACCATTATCGCAAAAAGCACTTCTTTCGGTTTCTTCTATTGATTCTGTTACTTGCTGTTTGGTTGGAATGCGAAGAGAAAAATATGTAGATGAAGTTTTAAAAGTAGTTGAGATGCAAAAAGAAGAAAAAATTTTTGAGTTTTATAATTCTTAAATCAATTCAGTAAAACTGGCATTTAAAATTTCTTTTAAATTGCTCGGAGAAATCTCTATTTGCATACCTCTTTTCCCAGCACTTATAGTAATGATGTCAAATAAATTTGCAGATTCTTCGATGAAGGTCGGGTAGCTTTTTTTCATTCCAACAGGGGAACAGCCACCGTGAATATATCCGGTTAATGGTTGTAATTCTTTTAGCTTTATCATTTCGAGTTTTTTAACTTTTGCTGCATTTGATGCTTTTTTTAAATCTAACTCATAGTTTCCCGGAATACAAAAAACAAATATTTCATTTGTATTTGATCTTGCTACTAGTGTTTTAAAAACCCTTTCAGCTTCAAAATTAATCTTTTTTGCCACGGAGACCGCATCTATTTCATCCTCTTTAAATTCATATTCCATTAAAGAGTATTTGATCTTGAGCTTTTCTAAAATTCTTATTGCATTAGTTTTTGACATGTGAAGTAAACTTGGGTGAGAACTAAAAGAGACATCAAAAGATGTCTCTAACTTTTTTAACCAATATTTAAGAAAATCAAATCCGCAAGAATTCTTCCACCTTCTTCAAGGTAGGGATCTTCAATTTCAGTTTCTTGAGTTTTAACTTCTTTATTATTTACAACTTTTAGTTCAGTTCTTTTTCTTCTAAGTTCTTCTCTTTTATTTCTGCGTTCTTCAAGTTTTTCTTTTTCATCCTTTCTTTCATCTAAGTTCAATGAGAATGATTTTTTTGCGCGTCTTTCCCTATATTCTTCAATCTCATCCATTAATGAATGGAAATCCGGATTTCGTCTTAAACGTGATGAATGCTTTGTAAGCATTTCAGGAATAATCTGCGTAAGATCATCATACTTATAAAATTTTGCTGAATTTATTTTATCCCATTCAAGAGCAGTTGGTTTAGCGCTTTCCCCATATTCGCTAGATTGTATTTCTGTCGGGAAAATAAAATCCGGTATTACTCCCATCCTTTGAGTACTACTGCCGGTTATTCTATAGTATTTTGCAACAGTTAATTTTAACTGCCCAAGCTTTTCATCTTTTATAGGAACGAATCTATTTAAGTCGATTAAATTTTGAACAGTACCTTTTCCGTATGTACGTTCACCAATAACAATACCTCTACCATAATCTTGAATTGCACCGCTAAAAATCTCAGATGCAGAAGCACTATTTCTATTTACCATTACTGCGATTGGACCATCATAAACTATTCTAGGATCAACATCTTCACCAACTTCAACTGTACCGTTTGAATTTCTAACTTGTACGACAGGTCCATATTTAATGAATAGTCCGGTCAAGTCAATTGCTTCTTGAAGCGAACCACCCCCGTTATTTCTTAAATCAACAATTACTCCATCAACATTTTCTTTTCTAAGCTCAAGCAGTAATTTTTTTACATCTGTTGTTGTACTCTTAAAGTCTTTGTCCCCTCTTGCCCGAGCTTCAAAATCACTGTAAAAAGTAGGTACCTTTAAGACACCTAACTTAAAGCTTACACCTTTTTCATTAATGTTTATAATTTCTTTTTGAGCGGCCTGTTCTTCAAGTTTAACTTTATCCCTTACAATTTTGATTTCATCTGTTCCCATGTCCGGCGTATCACCAGCTCTCAGAATTTTTAACCTAACTAATGTTCCCTTCTTGCCGCGAATTAGTTGAACAACGTCGTCAACACGCCAGCCAATTACGTCAATCATTTCTCCTTCTTCGCCTTGTGCAACTCCTACAATTCGATCATCATCGAACAAATCACCGGTCTTAAATGCTGGCCCCCCAGGAATAACTCTGGAAACACGAGTAAATTCGTTTTCCGGAGTAAGCTGTGCACCAATCCCCTCAAGTGATAGACTCATGTTTATTCTAAAATCTTCTGATGTCTTCGGCGAGAAATAACCGGTGTGTGGATCAATAGCTTCAGAGAATGAATTTAAGTAAAGTTGAAAAATATCTTCAGCTTTATATTGCAGTACATACTTGTGTATTGTTTTATAACGGT
>JANQIV010000248.1 GCA_028282005.1 Melioribacteraceae bacterium
GGACTTTAATATGTAGACATAAAATTTAGTCATAATAAAAAAGCCGCTTTGAAAAGCGGCTTCTGTTTGTGGGGCCTACAAGACTCGAACTTGTGACCCCCTGCTTGTAAGGCAGGTGCTCTAAACCAACTGAGCTAAGGCCCCATTCATTATGTCGTAAAAATTAGACAACAATTATATTACATTTCTATCTCTTTAGCAAGAAATATTTGCTCCTTTTTACAAAATAGTAAATAAAATTTTGGGTATTTATTTATTTGGTATTAGTTTTGTCAATTAAATAAATCAGCCTTTTTGTTCGATTATTATTTGTAGAAAAATATTCTATTTTAAAACAGCTATGAAAGGGAATAACATCAAAATATTATTGTGTGATAACAACCAAGAAGATACAACTTTGGTAGTCAATATGCTCAACAATAGTAAAGGGAAAAATATTGTTACCGACCATATTGACTCTTTGGAAAGTTTAAACGGCAAATTGAATTCCGGTTTTGATTTGATTCTACTTAGCCTTAATGATCCGGGATCGAGCGCATTTGAAACATTTGATAACTTTAACAAAAAGTTTAAAGATATCCCTATCATTGTTCAAACAGAATATTATGATGAAAAACTAGGCATGCATGCGTTATCTGCCGGTGCGCAAGATTATCTTGTTAAAGGTGAATATGACAGAAGGCTGTTGTTAAAATCTATTGAATATGCGATTGAACGTAACAAACTATATAAGAAAATTCATGATGAAGAATTAATCGTTGAAAAAGAAAAAATCTTTAAAGAGATTTTTGAAAATTCGCCGATAGGTATGTATCGTTCTTCAAAGGATGGTGAAATACTTGTAGCTAATAAAGCACTAGTAAAAATCTTAGGATACAATTCGATTGATGAACTAACGCACAAAAATATTGCCGATGCTTATTTGCTGCCGGAAGAACGAAATAAGTTTATTGATCTGATTGAGAAGTTTGGCAGTCTTGTTTCTTATGAACATAAAATGAGAAAAAAAGATAATTCGGTAATTCAGATAAGTGAAAACTGCAGAGTAATTAAAGATGAAAATGGTGATCCGGTATATTACGAAGGGCTTTTAGAAGATATCACACTTCGCAAAGAAGCACAGGAAAAAATCAAAGAATATAATAGAGAATTGAAACAGTTAAATGAGAGTAAAGACAAATTCTTTTCTATTATTGCTCACGATTTAAGAAATCCTTTTAATTCATTGTTTGGTTTTATTCAGATGCTTATTGAAGATTATGACGATCTGACCGATGAAGAAAGGATTCATGTTTTAAGAGAAATGGAAGAATCAACCAAAACTTCTTATCAACTTCTGGATAACTTGTTACAGTGGGCTAAGTCGCAGTCCGGTAAAATGGAAATAAGAAAAATTACATTTAACATAAATGATGTTGTTGACCGAAATGTTAAACTGCTTAATAATATTTCTAAAAGAAAAAATATAACAATCGTTAACAAAATAAATACAGATGTTTACGTTAGAGCTGATGAACAAATGATTGACACTGTTGTAAGAAATTTAATTACTAATGCAATAAAGTTTACTAATTACAATGGTGAAATAGCAATTGACGTAAATATTGAAAATTCGCAAGTGGTTGTTTGTGTATCAGATAATGGAATAGGAATGCAGAAATCTACGCTTGATAATTTATTTAAAGTGGGCCATGAGATTTCTTATGCCGGTACTGATAACGAAAAAGGCACCGGACTTGGGCTATTGC
>JANQIV010000249.1 GCA_028282005.1 Melioribacteraceae bacterium
GCAATAGCCCAAACATAAGTACGCGCGGAACCTCAGGACACCAAAGCGGAACAGACTCAACAAAATTATTTTCTTTTGGCGGCCGAGTTGGAATAAGGAAAGACGGATTAAAATTTGGAATTTCAGGATCATTTGATCGTCTAAAAGACTACAAGGAAAACCTAGTTAAAAAAGCCGGATTTCCAATTGTTTTACCATCTGATTTGAGAAACGAATTGCCAAGATACAGAGTTGGAAGTGATTTATCATTTTTTATCAGCAAATTCTATTTTGAAGGAGAATTTATAAAAGTCATTTACGATGATAAACACCCTCTTTTCAAATTAGATAAAACTTTTTATTACGCTACCATTGGTTACAATTTTAGTGAACGATTTATAGCCTATATTACTTATTGGCTAACTCAGGAAAATAAAACATCCAAGGAAGTTGAATCAGATCCGGAAACAGTTTCGGATTTAAAAATTCCCGGTATCGGAATTTCTTATGATATCAATGAAAGAATTAGACTCAAAGCCCAATTGGCTCCTGTTGAGTTCGATATGAATGGCGCTCATAACGTTAACAACAAATTTAACTATTTCGGTTTAGCAGCATCTGTCTTCTTTTAATTTCTGGTGATGATGAAAAAAATTTTACTGTGTTTATCAATTTTTATTTTACTTTCGATTTCAAGCAATGCTCAAATTGCAGTTATCGCCAATAAATCTGTACCCGAATCTAGTGTAAGTAAATCTGAACTGCTTGATCTGTATTCCGGTGATATAAAATGGTGGGGTAACGGTGATCCTGTTATTATTTTCGATCTCAAGAAGAATGACGATGTAAAAAAGGACTTCTATTCTTTCATAGGTAAAACACCTTCACGTATGAAAACAATTTGGATGAAAAAAATGTTATCGGGAGAAGGTGATCCTCCGGATGCATTGGAAACTGAGAATGACATGCTATCGGTCGTTGCAAAAACCCAGGGTGCAATCGGGTTTGTAAGTTTAGACATAATTGATAACTCAGTAAAAACCATCGCAATTATAAAAGACTAGTAAGATTATGAAATTGTCAAATCAAAGTCTGCGAACAAAGCAGCTCATCGGTTTTGGAGCAATCTTACTGATGTTGATTTTAGTTTACCTTTATTCAATCAAAAAAATGTCCGATCTAAATGATGAAATAATTGCGGTTTCAAATAACTGGCTGCCACGGGCTGTTGCACTTTCCGAACTAAACAACAATACTGCGAATCTAAGAATAAGTCAGTTTGAACACGCTTATACTTTTGATGAAGAAAAAATGCGTGAACAAGAATTGGAAATGATTGAGTTGATTGACCAGATTACTGAAAACATTGATACTTACGAAAAACTAAAAGAAGAATCTGAAGCGCAAAACATTTATACTGAAGCAGAGAAAAACTTATATAGACTATTTACTGACAACTGGGAAGTATATCAGGATTTAAGTTTTGAATTTTTTGTACTATCTCGGGAAAATAAAAAGCAGGAAGCAATTGACCTTTTAAATAATGAAGCAAAAGAAGCTGCATTAATTGGCGGAGGCGCTCTTGAACAGCTTGTTAATTTGTGTCAGCAAGAATCTTTTGATGCGGCCCAAAGAGCAGAAAAAACATTCAGGTCAGCCAAGGGGTTTACAACAATTATTATTATTGGAGCGATTATACTTTCTTTGTATATCGCACGTAAATTAGTTAATATGATTCTCCGCCCAATAAAACAATTGAGAACCGCTGCGGGCTATATTTCTAAAGGTGATTATGATATTTACATAGACATCGAAAACAATGACGAAATGGGTGAGTTGAGTGAATCATTTGTGCACATGGCTCATTCACTCGAAGAAGCACAAAACAAATTGGTACAATCAGAAAAGATGGCTTCACTTGGTCAACTTACAGCCGGTGTAGCACACGAAATTAACAATCCGGTAAATTTCGTTTTATCAAATGTTAATCCTCTCAAAAGAGATATTAACGATGTGATAAATGTCCAGAAAAAATATGAAGAAGTGATCAAATATCATAACCTAGAAAATCAATTTGCAGAAATCGAGAAATTCAAAAATGATTTGGATTATGAATACACATTAAACGAAATTGATAAACTACTTGAAGGCATTGAAGAAGGTGGAAACAGAACAGCAGAAATTGTAAAAGGATTGCGCAATTTTTCCCGTTTAGACGAAAGTGAAATGAAAATTGCAAACATTAACGAATGTGTAGATTCAACTTTAATGATGCTTAAAAATCAGTTCAAAAATAGAATTGAAATTGAAAAAGACTTTAGTGAAGTTCCGGACATATTTTGTTATCCAGGCAAACTCAACCAGGTATTTATGAATTTACTCAGCAATGCAGGACAAGCAATTGACGGCAAAGGAAAAATTATAATTAAAACTTGGAATAATGATCAAAGTATTTTCGTCTCGATAACAGACGACGGCAAAGGCATGGACGAAAACACTAAAAGTAAAATATTCGAGCCCTTCTTTACAACGAAAGATGTTGGTGAAGGTACCGGGCTTGGTTTATCGATTAGCTATGGAATAATCCAAGATCATAATGGGTCAATAGATGTAAAATCAGAATTGAAAAAAGGAACAGAATTTATTATATCACTTCCAAATAAACAATAAATGAAAAATGGAAAAGAAAAATTTTAACATATTATACGTAGATGATGAAGAGCACAATCTTCATTCGTTCAAAGCTGTTTTCAGAAGAGAATATAACATTTTCACTGCGCAAAGCGGCGAACAAGGAATAGAGATTTTACAAAATGAGAACATCAATTTGATCATAACAGATCAGCGAATGCCGGGGATGACAGGTATCCAATTTCTTGAAAAAATAGTCCCGCAATATCCTGATGTAATAAGAATGGTGCTTACAGGTTTCAGTGACATGGATGCGATTATTGATGCAATTAATACCGGCAGAGTTTTCAGATACATTAGTAAACCTTGGGATGAAAATGAACTGAGAATGACAATTGAAAATTCACGCAGAGTTTACGACTTGCAAAAAAATAATCATCAGTTAATGTTCGACTTAAAACAAAAAGTCGAAGACCAGGAAAAAACATTAAAACTATTTATGAAATACGTTCCTGAACAAGTAGTAGAAAAAGCTTTGGTTTCTACAGAAGAGACAATGTTTGATGGTGAAGAAAGGTACGTTACAGTTTTGTTTTGTGATATCCGCGGATTTACATCTTTTAGTGAAGCCCTTTCCCCAAAAGGTGTTGTGCAGTTTTTAAATGATTACTATTCAATAATGGAAGAACCTATCCGCAAACACAGCGGAAGCATAAACCAATTTGTTGGAGACGAAATCTTTGCTGTATTCGGTGCACCGCAGGCAATAGAGGAAAATGAAAAGAACGCGGTTTATTCTGCGATTGAAATGATGGAAAGGTTAAAAATTCTCAATAGTAAATATGGCGAGAAATTCGGTGGCGAACTAAAAATGGGAATCGGAATAAATTCCGGAGAAGTTGTAGCGGGTAACTTGGGAACACAGGAAAAAATTGAGTATTGTTTAACAGGCGATACAGTGAATACAGGTAAGCGAATTGAAATGCTTACCAAAGATGATCCAAATAAAATATTAGTAAGTGATTCAACTTTTCAAAAAATCTCAGAATGTTTTCAGACAAAAGCTTGGGATAAAGTAGCAGTAAAAGGCAAAACCGATAAAATTAATGTTTACGAAGTTGTTGATAGAATTTGTGCCGACGACTAAGTTTGTTCAAGAACAAAACTTCGAGGTCATTTTGAACTTGTTTCAGAATCTTAACTTAACTATTTAATAGATTTTTAGATGCTGAAATAAATTCAGCATGACAAATTCTTTGTTTTTGAACAAAATAAATAAGAATGCACATATAACTCTATTTTACATTCGCTTTCATTTCATTTAACAATGCCACATAAATACCATGGCAAAATTCATGAACAGGCTCATCATTGTTTTCCCAATTGTGACGACCATTCAACCAAAGTACTGTTATCTAATGTAGCGGGAGTTAATTGAATATGTGCCCTGTAATTGTTGATTTCACTTGAAGACAATGAACAAGGGCCATCATCAATTGAATAAGTAAAATTATAATTTTCGGCATTAACTTCTAAGAGCGTTTCGTGAAAGGCATCATTTAAAATTCTTTTCGAACCCTTTTCTGTCCCGGATATTTCACCTACTGCTTCAACTTTTGTTATAAAATTCGACGCCCAATCCATGTTATGAAAATTACTAATTGTATCCCAAATCTTTTCAATAGTTGCATTCACTACTGTTGATTGATATGTTTTGCCCGTCTCTTCTCCTGTTTCAAATTTTAAAAAGATATTTGGTGTCATTAAACAATTAAATTAATTTTAATCGAAAAACCACTATTTTAATGAACCCTCACAAAAAAAATTAACAGGAGTATCACATTGGAGAAAAATTTCATAGAATTGATAGATTATCCGGTTTTTAATGAAGAAGAGATGTTAGACCGATCAAAAGAATTTTATGAATATGTTAATAGACGAAGAACTGTAAGAGAATTTTCCGATAGGCCAGTTTCGAAAGAAATAATTGAAAATTGTATTAAAGCCGGCGGAACTGCCCCAAGTGGTGCAAACATGCAGCCCTGGCGATTTATAGTAGTTGAAAACAAGGAAATAAAAAGGCGAATTAGAATTGCCGCAGAAGAAGAAGAAAAAGAATTTTACGAAAGCCGAGCACCGCAAGAATGGCTTGACGCATTGGCTCCTTTGGGCACAGATGAGCATAAACCATTTTTAGAAACTGCACCATACTTAATTGTTATCTTCGAAAGCAGATTTGAACTTTTGCCCGACGGCAGAAAAGTAAAACAGTATTACACAAAGGAGTCGGTCGGAATAGCAACCGGAATTTTAATTACTGCACTACACAATTGCGGATTAGCAACTTTAACTCACACACCAAGTCCGATGAATTTTCTAAATGAGATTTTAAATAGGCCCTCAAATGAAAAACCATATTTAATATTGGTTGCGGGATATCCTGCTGAAGAAGTGAAAGTACCGGACATAAAAAGAAAAAAACTAATTGAGATAGCACAATTTATTTAGTTTTTTTAATAGGATATCAACAACCATTGATTTTTAAAATTTATAGGATTATATTTTTGCAAATACATCTAATTTAAAATATTGAATTATGTGTCTATTGGAATTTGTTCTTTGTTTTTTATTGGATTTGAAAGAGAGTTTGTTTTCTGAGTATTTATAGATGAGAGGCGTTTTATATGAAGATTATTTCGAAATATTTTGATGGTGAGAAATCAGACTCTGAGATAGAAGATTTAAAGAAAAACCTTAAAAAATTCCAGCAGCTCTTCGAACACATGCAAGAGGGCTTCGCATATCATAAAATAATCTGCAATGAACAAAATAAACCAATTGATTACCAATTTATTGAAATAAACCCTGCCTTTGAAAAACTAACCGGATTAAAAAAAGAAAATGTAATCGGCAAAACTGTTAAAGAGGTTTTGCCTGGTATTGAAAACTTCTGGATAGATAGATACGGTAAAGTAGCATTAACTGGCCAATCAGTTGAATTTGAGGACTACTCACGCGAGCTCAATAAATATTTTAATATAAAAGCTTATTGCCCTGAGATCGGAACGTTTGCTGTTATATTTAAAGATGTAACAAGCGAATTTCTAGCAATCAAAAAAATTAAGGAAAACGAAGAAAAATTCCGAGCTGTTTGCGAAACGGCAAAAGATGCAATAATTATGATCGATAATAACGGCAATGTTATTCTATGGAATAAAGCAGCTGAAGAAATGTTCAATATTAAAGCCGAAGAAATTTTAGGTGAAGACTTACATAAAATAATAGCACCTAATAGATACTATGAGAACTATATTAAAAACTTCACCCATTTTAAAAATTCCGGCAAAGGTAATTTAGTTGGTCATACAAGGGAATTATTTGGTTTGCGGGATAAGAAAGAATTCCCTATCGAGTTATCGCTATCGGCAGTGAAGCTAAAAGGCAAATGGTGCAGCGTAGGGGTAATTAGGGATGTTTCAGAAAGAAAATTGAATGAAAAAAAACTCGTTGAGAGTATTGAAAGTTTTAAGAACATATTTGAAAATACTACTATGGGAATTTACCGGGCAGATGTCAAAGGCAATATATTAATGGTCAACAAAACTATTCTAAAAATGTTCGGATTTGATTCTTTGGACGAAATGAATGAACGATTGGTAAATTCCAATTTTTATGTCAATAAGAATAAAAGAACCGCTTTTAGAAAAATTCTTTTTGAAAGAGGAAAAATTTTCGGATTTGAAGAAGAAATGATTAAAAAGAACGGCAGTAAAATTTATGTAAGGGAAAGTGCTGCACTTTTCAAGAATGAGGAAGGAGAAACTATTTATTATGACGGGACTATAGAGGACATAACTGATAAAAAGATCAACGAGAAAATAACAATTGAAGCAAGAAAAAAAGCTGAACAATCGGAAAAAACTAAAACAGAGTTCCTCCGACAAATGTCTCACGAAATCAGAACACTTGTAAACGTAATTATGAATTACTTACAACTTTTAAGGGATGAAGAAGACTTTGCTAATAGTGAAGATACTGAAGTAAAAGAAGCATACGGAGCTATAAAATATGCTTTCAAAAGATTAGTCAGAACAGTCGATCTAATACTAAACTCCTCCGAGCTACTTACTAACTCTTATAAAAGCAATAAAAGAGATATAAACATCTACACCGAAATACTTCTGAAAGTGTTCGGGGAACACAAAAAGACCACCAAGTTTAAGAATCTCAATCTCGAAATAAATAAAAATTCAATTTACAATTTCGTTTGTTGCGATGAATATTCCGTTTACCAAATTCTTGATAACATTGTTGACAATGCAATTAAATACACTCAAGAAGGAACCATTTTACTTAAAACAGAAAATGATGCAAACAAAAATTTGTTGATTACAATAACGGACACAGGTATTGGCATTTCCCAAGAATATTTGGAAGTAATATTCGATCCTTTTACACAGGAGAAAGCCGGAAGTTCAAGAGAATTTGACGGGACAGGTTTAGGAATGACGTTGGTTAAAGGCTATTGCAAACTAAACAATATTGATATCAGAATAGAATCACAAAAAAATTACGGAACTAAAATGCTTCTTTTATTTAAGAATACACGAAAATAATTTTAACATTTCTTAATAGCCTATCAATTAAGCATCAATTATTTTCTTATTCCAAAATCAAACAAGCTTATCTCATAGAAATCAAATACGTTACAGGCAATATTGGTCATTGCACTATGTCCGTTCTCGATTTTATAGCCGGTACAATTCTTTGGTACACAGTAGCTATCAGATTTTTAGTAAAAAGCTCGTAACGTAAATTAAAATGAAATTACCCACTGATTGTATTTATTGTTTTCGCAAAAAATATTAGATTAACAATAAGTCAATGAGGTCAATATGAAAAAGATTATTGTCCTAACATTTATTTGCTCTTCGGTTGTTTTATCTCAAAATAATTCCGAGAAAAAAAAGCTGCCCAATTTTAGAGGGTTTGATTGGAACTCAAAAATTGAATTTGTGAAGGAAAATGAAAACGCAAGTTACATGCAGTCGTTTTCAGGTTTTGGTGTGTTTGCTTTAACATACAATGGAAAATTTGGAGATTATAATTCAAGAATAGATTTTACTTTTAAAGATAATTCGCTTACTGAAGGCAGTTACGTAATTACGACAGATAATTTTTTTGAAGACTTTGTAAAAATCCGCGACATGCTTATCAACGATTTAGGCAAACCAAATTTTTGGGCAAAATCTAAACTCTCATCTAACAATATCTGGATTAAGAAAAATGATTTCGGGGACTTTTATGGCCCTGAACTCTATTGGCAATATGGCGATGGATTTATCGGAATGCTTTCCGAAAAATCAGAAGACGAAACTTTAATTACGATTGTTTACTTTTATCAACAAACAATTGAGGACTACGGTGTTCAATCTGTGAATCCGTATGATTTTATTGTCGACTAATTCCACTTAGCCGTTTTGTATCGCGCATTCATTTCTTGTAAAAACTGGTTTGCTATTTTCTTTCCATAAATAATCAATGTATTCTCATCATTTTTCTTGTCACCGTTAACACTCCAGTTTGCAGAACCAATAATCACAATATCATCATCAATAACTAATGTTTTCGCGTGTAGCTTGCGAGCTTCCCTTTCTTTGTAAACCGGTGCTTTATTTTTCCAGCGTGTATTCGGGTTTAGCTCCGACTCCCTTTTGGCTTTTCGTCCAGTCATTTCAATTGACGCAGACCACCATTGATTCCAAAAGCTCGAATCGAAAACACCCTTTATATCAAAACCTGTTTTCTCTCCGACCGAATCTTCATAACTTGCTTCCCATTTGTGTTTCATTTCATCAACTAACTTTTGATCAGAGAAAGCAAATATTGTAAAGAACAAACTACTATCCGCTTCGGTTTTTACAAGATCAATTATTTTTGGTAAAGGCCTGTCAGATGGACTAAAATAAACATCAACACGTATTCCGTTTACAAAGACGGTGTGAATGGAATCATCTTTTTTACGCGTGTGAAATCTTGAGTTATCCGGATCGGGAAGCAATTCATTTGTGCCGTACATTTCATTAAACTCTTGCTTATAAACTGCTGACAAATCGTTCGATCTAATTTCAACTACATGCTGCTGGTTGCCTTTTAACCTTCCGGCATTCATATCGTTTTCTGTGCCGTACAATCCGGTTATTGTAAAATTCCACGAACCGGTGAAAACCCATTCGCCGTCAACAACCGCAAACTTATTATGCATCTGATAACCGGGAGAAAAGTAGCATAGGTTTACACAACTATTTGATTTTTTTCTTTCAGCATCTACAACTAAAAATCCTTCTTTATCTTTGCTGCCTATCTTTGCTTCTAAAAAAGATAAGTCATCAAAAGAGAGTGGCAATCCAAATTCAATACGTTTTGCTGAATCACTTACAGCAAAAATTGGTGAATCGGCAATCATGTAAACATCGTCATCGGTATTTATTTTATTGTCTTTTCCCCTTCTCAATTTTTCCAGATACAAACGCATTATTGTGTACCGTTCAGCATGGTCATCATCAACATCACTTTCTTCTTCAGAATAATCTTTTGCGTCAACAACCATTCGCACATCAATTCCTTCAGCAGCTTTTTTAATCATGGCATTTACAAGCCTTGGCAGATTGATCTCATACACAGCCAAATCAACCGACGATTTAGCATTTTCAATTCTATGAATTAACTTATTTTCTAAATTGATATTGTAGTTTGCTTTATTGTAAGGGTAAGCGATTGTTGTATCCGCCCATTTGTTAAAATAAACATTGATTACTTCTTCAAATTTAGGCTGTTCTTTCATTACCTCTTTTTGAGAACACGAATAGAAAACTACTAATAATAGGATGAAATATTTGTTCATCATTGCTTCATGAATTAATTGACGTTCGGTTAAGTTATTTACTAAATTGAAAAATAAATTTATTTATTATCTTAACGTAGTTACCAAATTATTAAGGATTCCCCAATGAAATTATTCTTTTTCTCCTTTTTTATTTTTTCTTTTTCACTAATGGCACAAGTGCAAAATCCGGGTAGATTTGACAAGCGGTGGAAAACTGATTTAACAAAGCACTCCGTTGACCTTTCAGAATTTATTGCTTTAATGCCAAGAGATGGATTTAAAGTTTTGAACAATCCTTCATTTTTAAACATGGCTGAAGGATTAAATAACTACTTTGAACACGAGCCTGTTATTGCTGTTGTCATAAATAATTCTGCGAAAGCATATCCGCTGAACATTTTGACATACCACGAAATTTCAAATGATGAACTTGAAGGAACTCCTTTGCTAGTTACTTATTGCCCGCTTTGTAATTCGGGAATGGTATTCCACCGTAGGTTAAATGTTAACGGCGAAACAAAGACCGCCTCTTTTGCTGTGTCGGGAATGTTGCGTAAAAGTTCACTGGTAATGTGGGATGATGTAACCGAGTCATGGTGGCAGCAGTTAATCGGTGAAGCAGTTGTCGGTAAAATGACCGGTACAAAACTAGAGTTGATTCCTTCACAAATAATTTCAGTAAAAGAATTTTTTAATAATTACCCGGAAGGAAAAATCCTATCAAACAAAACCGGATTTACTGAAGCAGAAGAATGGTACGGTAAAAACAGATATGTTAGTTACGACAGCCTTGGTTCAAACCCATACAGGTTTTTCCAGCAGGAAGTTGACTTGCGTTTACCGGCAAAAGAGAGAGTAATTGATATCAACAGCATGGGTAAGTTCAAGATTTATCCTTTCTCAAAAATTACTGAAAAAGGTGTCATTAATGACGAATTCAATTTCAAAAAGATTGTCATTTTTCATCAGCCAGGAACAGTTTCGGTTTTAGATAAACAAGATTTGAAAGAAGCAAAAGACGTCGGTACAGCAACTGTATTTAATTCACTGCTTGAAGGACAACATTTAACTTTCAAAAAAGCTGAAAGAGGATTTGTTGATGAACAAACAAATTCCCTTTGGACAATTACAGGCAAATGCATTGACGGTAAACTAAAAGGGAAACAACTTACACCGGAATTGCACGGTAATCATATGGCTTTTTCTTGGTTTGCTTTCTATCCCGACTCAGAAATTTATGAATAACAGTAAACTCCGCAATCTTGTTTTAATCGCAATTGCAGAGCTGCTCGGAATGTCCGTTTGGTTTTCTGCTTCAGCAGTTATCCCGCAATTGAATATCGAATGGAACATCAGCGAAGTGCAAAAATCGTGGCTCACAATGAGCGTTCAGATTGGTTTTGTTGTTGGAGCTTTGATTAGTGCAACTCTGAATCTATCGGATAAAATAAAATCATACCGGCTATTTTTTTACAGCGGAATTTTGGGTGGACTGTTTAACTTACTGATCCCGGTTTTCAACAGCGGAATTGAAATTACAATCGTTCTCAGGTTTTTAACAGGAGTCACACTTGCCGGAATTTACCCGCCCGCGATGAAATTTATTACAACATGGTGCAAAGAAGATCGCGGTCTATGGATCGGCATTTTGGTCGGCTCAACAACAATGGGTTCTGCCCTCCCCCACTTAATAAATGCATTTCCAATTTTCGGTGAAATGGGAATGCCGCCTTGGCAGGACGTACTTTATTTTACGTCGATCAATTCTTTTGCTGCAGCTATTTTAGCTTTGATAACTTTAAAGGAAGGCCCATTCTCAACTAAAGCTCCGCCTTTCAATTTACGATTTGCAATTGATGCGTTGAAATACAAACCAGTTCGGCTCGCCAATTTTGGTTACCTCGGACACATGTGGGAGCTTTACGCAATGTGGGCATGGGTACCGATATTAATTATTGAAAGCTTTGAGCAGAACGGATACTCGGTTTTTGCCGCAAGAGTGGTTGGCTTTGCATCACTTGGAATAGGTGCAGTTGGAAGCATAACTGCAGGAAAACTTGCGGACAAATTCGGCAGAACAAAATTAACAAGTTTAAGTCTGTTGATTTCCGGCTTGTGCTGTTTGGTAGTCGGCTTCTTTTTTAATTCACCAATTTTGCTTTCAATTGTTTGCTTGATTTGGGGATTCGCTGTTGTTGCAGACAGTGCACAATTTAGTGCTGCGGTTAGCGAGCTAACAGACCAGAGGTATGTCGGTAGTGCATTGACAATTCAAACAAGCTTAGGGTTTTTACTTACTTTAGTAACACTCCAATTGATTCCAATTCTAAAAGAAATTTTCAGCTGGCAGTTCATTTTTTCAATTCTTGCTATCGGTCCAATTTTTGGGATATCAAGTATGCTGAGTTTACGAAAACTTCCCGAAGCAGAAAAGATGGCAAGTGGTAATAAATAAAAAAGAGCAGAAAGTTTAAATAAACTGCTGATAACCTTCTGCTCTAAGGGTGCGTGCAAAAAAAATTAAAATTGTGATTGCTGCCAAAAAAAAAGCGAGTATGCTAAAAGACAGAATAGGAAAACGAATAAACTAATAATAAGATACTTATTCATTTTATTCTATCCATATATTTTCATTATAAATGTAAAGCAATATAGTAAAATATTGCTACATATCAAGAATTAAAATACACCTCACCTCTTAATTTGCAAGCAAAGTTAATTTGGATTTTATGGTCTTTTGTTTTTATTTTATTTTTTTGTTTCTCAAATTATTCGGGATTAAAAATGAAACTCAAACCTATCTTATCTGCTTTAGTAATACTACTTTTGATTTATAACATTTCTATTGACGCTTGCACAAACTTCATTGTAACGAAAGGAGCGAGTGTTGACGGTTCTGTGATGGTCACTTATTCAGCCGATTCTTACAATATTTACGGCGAACTATACCACTATAAACCAGGTGTTTATCCTGAAGGAACAATGATAGAAGTTTATGAATGGGACACAGGAAAATTTCTCGGAAAAATACCCCAAGCCCGTCAAACGTATAATGTTATCGGGAATATGAACGAGCACCAATTAGCTATCGGTGAAACAACTTTCACAGGCAGAAAAGAGTTAATTAACTCTCAAGGAATTATAGACTACGGAAGCTTAATTTATATTACTCTTCAAAGAGCTAAAACTGCTCGCGAAGCAATTAAAGTTATGGTCGATCTCGTTGAAGAGCATGGTTATTATAGTTCCGGCGAATCATTTTCGATAGCTGATAAAAACGAAGCTTGGATTATGGATTTTATTGGAAAAGGTGAAGGAGTAAAAGGCGCAGTTTGGGTTGCCCGCAGAATTCCGGATGGCTATGTAAGCGGACACGCAAACCAGGCAAGAATAACAACCTTTCCACTTGATGATCCGGAAAACTGTATTTATGCTAAAGACGTAATTTCTTTCGCACGTGAAAAAGGATATTTTAACGGTAAAGATGAAGATTTTAATTTTGCTTCAGCCTATAACCCGCTTGACTTTGGTGGAATTCGCTATTGCGATGCACGTGTCTGGTCAATGTTCAGAAGAGTTAATAAAGATATAGATAAATATATCAGCTACATAAAAGGTGAATCTACAGAAAGAATGCCTTTATGGATTAAGCCTGATAAAAAACTTTCAGTGCACGATGTTATGCAAATAATGAGAGACCACTACGAAGGAACAGAACTTGATATGACCAAGGGTGTTGCAGCAGGCGCATACGGAATGCCATATAGATGCAGTCCTTTAACTTGGGAAGTTGACGGTCAGGAATATTTCAACGAAAGGCCTGTCTCAACTTATCAAACCGGGTTTTCATTTGTATCTCAATCTCGCTCACATCTGCCTGATGAAATAGGCGGAGTTTTATGGTTTGGATTTGACGATACTTACATGACAGTTTATGCACCAATGTATTCATGCATTACAGATATCCCCGAAAATTATAAAATTGGATTGGCTTCTTTAGGCGAGTTTTCCTGGGATTCCGGTTTTTGGGTATTTAACGCTGTTTCTAATTTCATTTACCCCAGATATTCTTTAGCAATTGAAGATCTTCAAAGAAAGCAAAATGATATTGAGGGAGAATTCTTAACTAGGCAAGAAACGATTGAGAAAACAGCACTTTCTCTTGTAAAAGAATCCCGCGGCAAAGCAATTCAATATCTCACAGAATATTCAATTAAAGCTGGAACAGATACGTACAATACCTGGAAAAAGTACTTTGAGTACCTTAATATGAAATATATGGATGGAGTTGTAAAGGACGAATACGGCAAACCTATCCGTGTTGGCTATCCTGAGGAATTTAAAAGATTAATCGCTAAGATCGACGGAGAGAAAATTAAACCGTTCAAAGTTCAGGAAGAAATTGAAGCAAACTATTTTACAAGTATTATGAAAGCTGATGAATGTTTAAGAAATAAAGATTACGCCAACGCCAAAAAATATTATGAAACAGCAATAGAATCAAAACCGGGAGAAAGTTACCCTAAGGAAAGAATTGAAAAAATAAATCTAATACTGAATTCGATTGAAGAGCTTCATAAATCACAATTCGAAGATTAAAAAACTTTTGGGAATTCCGAAATCTTAAAAATTTCGGGATTCTCAATTTCCTTCCCAACTATTCTGAAATAATTACAATTTAAACTTGACAATTTATCTTAAACACACTACATTTGTAATTACAAATAACGTAAATACAAAAATGAGATTAGAAGAAGCAATAAAACAAAAAAAACCTTTCGACAGTGAATTGAACAAAGCAGTTGTGAATGTTGTTTTCACTAGTAACTTCTTTATGGACGATATGGTTCGGAATTTAAAGGAGTTTGATATAAACGACCAGCATTACAATGTTCTTAGAATTCTGAGAGGTGCATACCCGGGTTCACTTTGTCCGGGAGAAATCAAACAAGTGCTGCTTAATAAGCGTGGCGATTTGACACGCTTGATTGATAAACTTGTAAAACTCGGCTATGTAAATCGCGATGTGAACTTAGAAAACAGAAGAATGGTTGATATTAGTATTAATAAAGAAGGATTAAATTTACTTAATACGATTAACAAAAAATTTTCAAAAACAAATAAGTACGATAACAACCTGTCAGAAAAAGAAGCAAAAAAATTAAATGCTCTATTAGATAAGCTGAGGGGATAAAAAAATTCAACTAATATTTGTAATTACAATTAACGTAAAAACAAGAAAGTGAAAATCATGAAAAAAATATTAGCGTTAGCAGGAAGTAATAACAGCAAATCGATCAACAATAAATTGGTAAAATATTTATCAACACTGTTTAACAAAGCTGAAGTGAAGCATCTAGACTTAATAAAATTAGATGCCCCAATTTACAGCCCAGATGTGCAGCACGAAAAAGGATTTCCGGAAACTATCAAACAACTAATGGAGGAAATCAAAAAAAGCGACGGATTTATTATTGCAACACCAGAACACAACGGAATGATCACAGCTTTTTTTAAGAATTTGATTGACTGGCTTTCAAGAATTGACAGAAAATTCTTTGAAGGAAAGCCGGTGCTTTTACTAAGCACATCTCCGGGAAAAGGTGGCGGGAAAAGGGCCTTAGCAAATCTTGAAACTTTAGTCGGCTATTTTGATGCAGATATAGTTGGTAGATTTGCATTTCCATCATTTAATGAAAATTTTGATTCTGAACAAAACAAAGTTACTAATGACGAATTATTAGTTGAGTTAAAAACAAAATTAGAAATTTTAGAAAAAAAATTATCTCAGATTTTTGCTGAAAATTAAACAAATAATAAAATATAAATAGATGGAGGATTTTATGGCTGAAAAGAAAATAATTGCGGTACTTGGTGCAACCGGTTCGCAGGGCGGCGGACTGGTTAGAACAATATTAAACGACAATGAAAGTGAGTTTGCTGTACGTGCTCTTACACGCAATATTGACTCGGATAAAGCAAAAGAACTCGCAGAACTTGGAGCTGAGGTTGTTGCTGCAGATGTTGACAACTATGAGAGTCTTAAAGCTGCTTTTGATGGAGCTTACGGAGTATTTGGTGTTACGTTTTTCTGGGAGCATTTCTCACCGGAAAAAGAAAGCCAGCAAGTTCAATCAATGGCTAAAGCTGCAAAAGAAACCGCAGTTCAACATTTCATTTGGTCAAGTTTGGAGGATACACGTAATTGGATTCCACTTGAAGATAATAGAATGCCTACATTAATGGAAAAATTTAAAGTACCTCATTTTGATTCAAAAGGTGAATCAGATAAATATTTTACTGAAAACGAAGTTCCAACAACTGTACTCTTAACGTCTTTCTATTGGGATAACCTAATCATGTTCGGCATGGCTCCTAAAAGAGGAGAAGATGGTAATCTAACTTTCGCACTACCAATGGGTGACAAAAAATTACCTGGAATTGCTGCAGAAGATATTGGTAAAAGTGCTTATGGTATTTTCAAAGCCGGTAATAATTATATCGGCAAAACAGTTGGTATAGCAGGTCAACACTTAACGGGTTCAGAGATGGCTGAGATACAGTCAAAGGTTTTTGGACAACCAATTAACTACTTCCCTGTTCCGTTTGATATGTATCGTAGTTTTGATTTCCCCGGTGCTGAAGATTTGGGGAATATGTTCCAGTTCAAACACGACTTCAACGATGATTTCTGTGGAGCAAGAAGCATAGAATTCACAAAATCATTAAACCCCTCACTTCAAACTTTTGAAGAGTGGCTGAATGATAACAAAGATAGAATCACTTTGGAATAGTTGATAATCGTAGTTGACGCAAAATTAGCGTCAACTACTTTCCATTTTTAATTGAACTAAAATACTCATCCCAGCTAATATGTTTTCTGCCGGCAACCTTTTCATAATGAGAGTCAACATCAAAATCTCCGTTACGGATGCTCTCATAAATTCCGGCAATTACGGTTCCCATAAATTCACCTAGTTCTGCAATCCGTTCTTTTTTATACTCTTCAACAGAAACTGCTTCATAAACTAGATTCGTATTAAAAGTTTTGTTCAAATATTCAGCCAATTCATTTTGAGAGATTGCTTCGCCTCCCAAGTTGTAAATTTGTCCATTGTGTTTTTCATCCTTCATCATTTGCGTATAAGCGTAAGCAAGTTCACCGCGGGTTGTGTACAATGTTTTGCCTTCACCCGCACAGTTAATGATTGTGCCATCTTTTTTATACTGTTCGATGTATTCAACGTCCGGCTCAATATAAATTCCGTTTCTACCGATTGAGTAATCAAATCCGCTTTTTTTAATGTTCTCTTCTGTTACTCTATTACTAATTATTATATCTGAAAACTCCGATTTTTCAGGTGATCCAATTATGCTGGTGTAAACTATCTTTTTAACTCCGTTTTTTGCAGCAGCATCAATCACGTTTTGGTGCATTGCAACACGCGGTGCCGGATTACCGCTCGCAGAAATCACCAAAAGAACATCGATACCTTTTAGCGCATCATCGTATTCTTCTTTTGAACTGTAGTCAGCTCTTCGAATTTCAATCCCCAAATGCTCAGCTTTAGAAGGAGTTCTGCAAATACCAATCACATTTTCACTACCAAATTCTTTAATTGCTTCTTTTGCGATTGCCGATCCTAATCCGCCGCTACATGCTGTTACAGCTGCTTTCATCTTCTCCTCTTTAATTTTATTAATAATCCTTTACGAAAAGCTAAGAAAATTTTAAAACTTTTTTATTAAGAATTCTTATCCTATTTTAATTTCATGTTTTTGCCGACTACAAAAGAGGAATTAAAAAAGCTTGGCTGGGATTACCTTGACGTAATTCTGGTTACAGGGGATAGCTACATTGACAGTCCATACATCGGAGTTGCAGCTATCGGGAAGCTGCTATATTCGCAAGGCTACAAAGTTGGAGTGATCGCGCAGCCCGGTATAAATTCCGATAAAGATATTACAAAACTCGGTGAGCCGAAATTATTTTGGGGAGTAAGCGGCGGAAGTGTTGATTCAATGGTAGCGAACTACACAGCCTTAAACAAAAAAAGAAAAAATGATGATTTTACTCCCGGTGGAATAAACAACAAACGGCCTGACAGAGCAGTGATAGCTTACACAAATTTGATAAGAAAGCATTTCAAAGGAACCGCTCCGATTGTATTGGGCGGTATTGAAGCAAGCTTGCGAAGGTTGACTCATTATGATTACTGGTCAAACAAGTTACGCCGTTCAATTCTGTTTGACGCAAAAGCAGATTACTTAATTTACGGCATGGGCGAAAAAGCTGTCTTGGAACTGGCAAAAAAGCTCGGTAAAAGAAAATCTCCCGAAAATGTAAAAGGCTTGTGCTACATCTCAACCCAGCCGAATTACAAATATTTACAGACATCCTCTTTTGAAGAATGTGTAGAGGATAAAAATAACTTCATAAAATCATTTAACGATTTTTATCACAATAATGACCCGATTACTGCAAAGGGTATCTGCCAAAAGACCGGAGACAGATATTTAATTCAAAACCCTCCTCAATCACATCCAACAACAGAAGAAGTTGATTTATATTACGACTTAGAATTTGAACGCGACCTTCATCCGCATTATGAAAAGCAAGGTAAAGTTAAAGCCTTGGATACCATAAGATTTTCTGTTACAACGCACCGCGGCTGTTACGGTGAATGCAACTTCTGCGCTATTGCAGTTCATCAAGGCAGAACAATAATCAGCCGCAGCAGGGATTCTATTCTCAAAGAAGTGAAAGATTTTGAGAAACACAAAAAGTATAAAGGAGTAATTTCCGATGTCGGCGGACCAACCGCAAACATGTATGATTACGAATGCGAAAAAAAATTAAATCACGGCGTTTGTGAAGATAAAAGATGTGTATTCCCGGATACTTGCCCTGCGCTTAAACCGGATCATAGCCCAAATATAAAACTATTGAGAGAAATTGAAAAAATTGATTCCGTCAAAAAAGTGTTTGTTGCCTCGGGCATAAGGTACGATCTTGTTACGGATGATAAACTTCACGGTTATGAATACATAAAAGATGTAATAAAAAAGCATACATCCGGACAGATGAAAATTGCGCCGGAACATGCAAACGACAAAGTGCTTGAGTTAATGGGCAAACCCGGTAAAAAATCTTTGGAAAAATTTAAAGACATGTTTTACAAGGTATCGAAAGATGCCGGCAAGCAGCAGTTTTTAACTTATTATTTTATTGCCGCGCATCCCGGTTGCTCGGATCAGGAAATGGAAAGTCTTAAAAGTTTCACTTCGGATAGATTGAATATCTCTCCCGAACAGGTACAGATATTCACACCCACACCATCAACTTATTCCAGCTTAATGTACTATACTGAAATAAATCCCTTCACCAGCGAAAAATTATTTGTTGAGAAAAGTCTGAAAAGTAAAAGAAACCAGAAAGAAATTTTAACTAACACTGAAGTGACCAAAACCCGGGGCAAGAAGCGGAAATTTAAAACCAAGAGATAATTAAACTATTGTTTTTGATCTCCTCTCCATCAAAACTACATCACGCCAAATGCCTTTTAGCTGACCGAGTTTTTCCCTCACTCCGATAATTCTAAAACCGCATTTTTCGTGCAGCTTTATGCTGGTTTCGTTTTCTTTAAATATTCCAGCCTGTAAAGTCCAGACATTGTTCTGCTCTGCAAACTCAACAAGTCTCTCCAACAATTTTTTTCCAAGCCCTTTTCCCTGAGCAGATGATTTAACATAAACCGAGACTTCGCCGACTCCTCCATAAACACATCGGTCAGATACCGGAGACAAAGCAGCCCAGCCGAGTATTTCATTATTTTCATCTGCAACAAAAATTGAATTATCTATTTTCTTTGCGAACCACTCTTCACCGTTTTCT
>JANQIV010000016.1 GCA_028282005.1 Melioribacteraceae bacterium
AGTTGCCGATGCTTCCGTTATGAATGTTGCATCACTCAGAAAATTTTATGCAGAACAAATAGAAGAAGCTAAAAAAGAAGATGTTCTTCTTTCACTTCACTTAAAAGCTACAATGATGAAAGTATCCGACCCGATTATGTTTGGTCATTGTGTGTCGGTTTACTTTAAAGAAGCACTTGGGAAACACTCGGATACATTAAAAGAAATCGGTGCAAATGTCAATTTTGGCTTGGCTGATGTAATTACTAAACTAGATAAACTTCCTGAGGACAAAAAAGCTGAAATTGAAGCGGATATAAATAAAGTTTACGATACTCAACCTGCACTGGCAATGGTTGACTCTCGGATCGGTAAAACAAATCTACATGTTCCAAATGATGTGATTATTGATGCCTCAATGCCGAATGTTGTTCGTGACGGCGGAAAAATGTGGAATAAAAATGATGAACTGCAGGATTGTATCGCAATGGTGCCGGACAGGTCGTACGGAACAATGTACAAGGAAATTGTTGAAGACGCCAAAGTCAATGGGCAGTTTGATCCTGCAACAATGGGTGCTGTATCAAACGTTGGTTTAATGGCAAAAAAAGCTGAAGAATACGGCTCACATGATAAAACTTTTGAAGCACCTTCAAATGGAACTATCAATGTTGTCGCCAGTGATGGGAATATTTTAATTGAACAAACTGTTGAAACCGGCGACATTTTTAGAATGAGTCAGACAAAAGACATTGCTATAAAAGACTGGGTAAAATTGGCGGTGAATCGTGCAAAAGCCTCAAGCGAACCTGTTGTATTCTGGCTTGATGAAAACCGTGGACACGATGCTGAGATAATCAAAAAAGTTAATGCTTATTTGCTTGATCACGACACAACCGGATTAGAAATTCACATAAAAAAACCTGTTGACGCAATGAAATATACTTTGGAAAGAGTTAGAAAAGGATTGAACACAATTTCAGCAACAGGCAATGTTCTAAGAGATTATCTCACTGATCTCTTCCCAATTTTAGAATTGGGTACAAGCGCGAGAATGCTTTCCATTGTTCCGCTTTTAAACGGTGGCGGATTGTTTGAAACAGGTGCTGGTGGCTCAGCTCCAAAGCACGTTCAGCAATTAATAAAAGAAAATCATTTACGTTGGGATTCGTTAGGTGAATACTGTGCTCTTGTTCCTTCTCTAGAGTTAGCTGCTGAAAAAACCGGAAACGCAAAAGCAAAAATATTGGCTGAAGCTTTAGATGCCGCAATCGGCAAATATCTTGAAAACGGAAAAATGCCGTCGCGCAAAGTGAATGAGATCGACAATCGTGGAAGTTCTTTTTATTTATCATTGTATTGGGCACAAGCACTTGCGGCTCAAAATGATGACGAAGAATTAAAGTCTAAATTCAGTTCCATTGCAAAACAACTTGAAGAAAATAAAGCAAAAATTGATGAAGAATTGCTTGCAGTTCAAGGCAGTTCTGTTGAATTGGGTGGTTACTTTTTAACAGATGCCGAATTGTCTAAAAAAGCAATGAGGCCAAGCCAAACTTATAACAAAATTATTGATGCAGTTTAGTATCAATTACTCATTCGCTAAATACTTTTTCATTAAACCTCATCTTTTTTCGATGAGGTTTTTGATTTTTAAAGGAAAATTATTTGTCAGTTAAGTAATATTATTTTCATCTTTCTGCAATAATTTTCATAAATAATAGACTTTTTGTTCCATCCCCATCGGGAAAAACCACAAGACTAACCAAATTCAGTCCTCACCCATTGGAAAAAGCGAAAACACCTCGTTAAAACCATAGCTTTGAATCAATTATTTCAAAAAATAATCTGTGGGGACAGAAAATGAAAAATCTAGTGTTAATCTTCTTTTTATTAACTTCTTTAATTTCGGCACAAACACCGAAAGGACATTTAAAAGGCAAAGTTCTCGATGCTGACAATTTAAGGCCGCTAATAGGCGTTAATATAATTGTAAAAGATAAAAATATCGGCGCAGCTTCAGACGAAGAAGGAAATTATGTAATTGAAAATTTAAAAGTAGGAACTTATACAGTTGTTTTCAGCTACCTTGGTTACAAAACAGTAACAAAAACTGACGTAATTATAAAATCTGACCGGACTGTTTTCTTAAATGCGGAGTTGAAATCTTCTTTAGTTGAAATGTCAGATGTTGTGGTAGAAGCCGGATATTTCTCCGAAGTTGAATCAAAACCTGTAAGTACAATTAATTTTTCTGCTGAAGAAATAAGAAGAGCTCCCGGTTCTGCAGGCGATGTAAGTAGAATCGTATTCGGCTTGCCATCTCTTGCAAAAGTAAACGATTCCCGTAACAGTTTGATTGTTCGCGGCGGTAGTCCGATTGAAAACAGTTTTTATCTCGATAATATTGAAATTCCTAATATAAACCATTACCAAGTTCAAGGTTCTTCAGATGGTCCAATTGGATTGATAAATGTTGATTTCATAGAAGATGTGAATTTTTACTCAGGCGGGTTTTCACCAATTTATGGTGACAGGCTTTCCTCAATTATGGAATTATCTTTCCGCGACGGAAACACTGATAAATTTGAGTCTCAATTGCAAATGAGTTTAGCCGGATTTGGGGGATCAGTTGAAGGTCCATTGGGAAGCAGTGGATCATATATGTTTTCAGCAAACCGCAGTTATCTTGATTTAATAGTTGATAAAGTTGAAACCGGCGGAGCTCTTCCAAAATATGGTGATTTTCAAGGTAAAGTTGTATTAAATCTTAATGATTACAACAAACTTACTTTTATTAATGTATTTGCAAAGGATGACATTGGTAACAGCAGAGAAGATGGAATTGAAGCAGAAGTTGATTTCTTCGGATTCTCTGATGATTTAGTAAACACATTTGGAGTAAATTGGCAGCACGTCTGGGGGGAAGCGGGCTACTCAAATACTTCTATTTCTCATATGTATAATTCCTTTTTAAGAGATTACAGTGAAACTAAATCAGGATTAAATGTAATTAGAGATGAAACTACAAGAAATCATTTTAAAATTAGAAATGTAAACTTTTTCAAAGCAGGGAAAAATCATTCATTTGAATTTGGTTTTGAAGGGGCCGGATTACTTAATGAGTTTGATGTTATTTGGCAAAATGAAAGAGATTTATACGGCAACATTCCGGACCCATTCCATGTTGATAAAAGCCTAAACACATTCAAAGGTTCAGCATTTGCTTTACACAACTGGAATTTGACTGAAAAGATTGCCGTAGAGTACGGTGGCAGAGTTGACTATTTTGAATACAGCGACAAAACAGAATTCTCGCCAAGAGCAAATTTATCATATAAATTAAATGATGATACAAAGATTAACTTAAGTGCAGGAATCTTTCACCAATTCATACCCAATTATGTTTTAGTCCAGAATAGTGCATTCAAAAATTTAAAAACACCAAAATCAACTCATTATGTTGTAGGTTTTACAAGAAAACTTAACAAATCAACAAAACTTACAATTGAAGCTTACTATAAAGATTACGAAAACTTCCCAATTGATCCGAAACAGCCGGATGTATTTTTATTCGATCAAGTAATGATTGACGGATTGTTTTTGAACCACGAAACTTTAGTTGATAACGGTAAAGCAATTTCTCGCGGTGTTGAAGTAATGATCCAGAAAAAATTAGCTAAAGATTTTTACGGCTTGATTAGTGGTTCAATATCTAAATCGCGTTATAAAGATTTTAACGGTGTTTGGAGAGATAGAATTTATGATAATGAATTCAATTTCAATATTGAAGGCGGATATATTCCGAATGATAATTGGGAATTTAAATTGAGATGGATTTATGCCGGCGGTGCACCTTACACACCTTTTGATATTGCAAAATCAAAAGAAGCTGTTGAAGGAATATGGGACTTAAACAGAATCAATAGTGAAAGATTATCACCATATCACTCATTAAATATAAGAGTTGATAGAAGATTTTATTTCCAAGGATCAAGTTTAATTGTTTATTTAAGTGTATGGAACGCGTACGGAAGAAACAATATTGCCGGCTACCAGTGGAACGAAATCTTGAACGAGCAGGAAAGTATTGATCAGTGGAGCACTTTACCAGTACTTGGTTTTGAATATGAATTTTAATTGCTGACTAAAAATGAATCTAATAATTGGTTTAATTTATTTCTTATTTCATAGTTGGGAAACGTTAAATATAATTATAAATATATTTCCCACACAGATTCCCTTCTTCGCTGAAATAAAGCGGGGGAGGGAGTTTGTTTTAAACTACTTTTTTTAATTTAAATTGATCTCTGTACTGTGCGGGTGTTTGAGTTGTATATTTTTTAAAGGCTGTATAAAATGCAGATTTTGAACTAAAGCCGGCATCGTAACCTAAAGCTAAAATACTGTAGTTCATTTCTTTATCATCTTCAATTAATCTTTTAACCTCTTCAACTCTGTAGCTGTTTATAAAATCATAAAAATTCTGATTACGTTTTTTATTAATTACTTCTGATAGATTATGATTTGAAATATGCAGTGAATTTGATAAGTCGGATAAATTAAGTTTGTTATTTAAGTATGGTTTTTCTCTTTCCATAAACTGTAAAAGGTCTTGATGAATGTCTTCAGCCTTTTCATCTGATAACCCGGATTTTTCATACGAACTTGTTTCATCTGGTAATTCTTTCTCAACCATAACAACTTCGGGTTGTCGAAGACTTCTCAATCCTAAAGAATAAAGAAGAAATGAAATAAAAATATATATCAAAATGTTTGCCTGCATCTCATGTCCGTAGATGTAATTGAGAATGTAAGATATAACCACTACCGACCAAACTACAGCAGTTCCGTAAACAAAATGCATAATCCATTTTACATTGACCTTTTCAATGTCTGAGAAATTGATTTTCAAACGGCGGTTAAATCTATTTCCTTCAACAAGTGTTATAATTGTGTAAGTAACGCCATGAAAAGGAATTAAATTGCCTATCCAATCAATTACAAAAGGTTGTTTAGCATCAAAATCTACTAGGCTTAGCTTAAATTCAATATTTTCAAAGTAGACGAAAAATATTCCGTAAATCTGAATAAGAAAAAAGGGAAGAAAATGATAAAACAATTTCTGTGGAATTTTTTCTTTGCTTCTACTTAAAAGGTAAACATAAAGGTAAATTGCCGGACCGTATAAATATGGTAGCGATGCACTACAGCCAATGAATTGCGGATATTTTAAATGAAGGCCGGATAAAAAATAAACTCCATATAATAAGTCCCAGGCAAAGACCAGCATCATCAAAGCAAGAAATTTATTTGCAGTTTTATTCTCCTTTTTTTTGAAAAGGAAAATTGAAAGCAAAATCCCCTGAGCAGTACCAATTATAAAAATGTATGTTGATATTTCTTTGTATTCCAGCATTAATAGTCACTTATAAAAGGGATGTGAAAGTTAAAGTCTTATCTTTATTTCATCAAGAAGAAAAATTTTGGTAATAATTTGATGATGAAACAATTGAAAAAGTTTTTCAATTAAAGAATAAAATAAATATATTCGTTAATAATAAATACCAAAAGTATTTTAATGTCTTCGTTAACAATTAAAAACGATATAAAAGAATTAAACAACATTGCTAAATTTATTGAGGATTTGTCGCAAAGATATTCGATTAACAAAGAAAAAAAATTCGATATCAATTTATGTGTTGATGAATTGGTGACAAACATTATTCAATATTCATACAATGATGATGATAAACATGAAATTGAAATTGGTATTGAGTCTGCAAATAACGAGTTAATCGCGACAATCACTGATGATGGGAAAGAATTTAATCCGCTTGAACACAAAGTTTATGATTTTAACACTGATGTTTCCGAAAGACCAATTGGTGGACTTGGAATTTTCTTGGTCAGAAAAAAAACAGAGAAACTAGAGTATTTGCGGGAAAACAATAAAAACAAACTAAAATTAATTTTTAAATTAGAGAATAACAGGTAGAAAAATGGAAATTACCGAAAGCAAAGAAAGAGACTTTTTAGTATTGTCAGTTGTCGGCAGACTTGATGCAAACAGCATTAATAAATTTGAAGAAACGCTTATCGGTAAAATTGAAGACGGCAACAAAAATGTTGTAATTGATTTAAGTGATCTAGAATATATTAGTAGTTCGGGGTTGAGAGTTTTTTTAGTGGGTGCAAAAAAGCTGGATGAATTTGACAAAAAATTGAACTTATGTAATGTGAAAGAACATATTCAAGAAGTATTCAATATTACTGGGTTTACCCCGATTTTTGATTTCTATGATAATTTAAGATCTGTAACTAATAAATAGATTTAGTTCCCTACCTTAAAATCATTAATGTAGTCAATTACTATTTCAGGAGTTAAAATTTCAGGTAGAATCTTTGGCTTTGATGAACTCCCTTTTTCATAATAAACATATAACGGAACGCTATTTCTGCCAAACTCAGCAAGTGCTTTGGTAATAGATTCATCCCTGTTGGTCCAATCAGCTTTTATAGCGGTAATGTTTTTATTTTCGAATTCTTTAATTACTTTGTCATCAGTAAAAGCAATGCGTTCATTAACTTGGCAGCTTAAGCACCATGCTGCGGTAAAATCAATAAAAACAGAATTATTATTGGCCAATAAATTGGCAACTAGTTCAGGAGAATAATTCTCCCACTTAATTCCTTCCTTAGAATTGTTGCTTATTGATTGTTTGGAATAATTATCATCAATTAAATTTAATCCAAGAGAAGTGCCGCCAATAAGTAATAGCAAAGCGATTAAAGACGAAATCAAACGAGTCGTTTTATTTTGAATAATGTTTGCCCATTTCCCGTAAATCCATGAAGCCATCCCTGCAAACAACAATGCTATTAAAAGTCCTACAATAGAGTCTGAACCAGCTTGAATGCCAAGTACCCATGCAAGCCAAACAATTGTTGCAAACAAAAGAAAGGCCATAAACTGTTTTAAATTATTCATCCAGTTCCCGGGTTTTGGTAAAAATTTTAGCCATTTCGGGAAGATCGAAAGCAACAAATACGGGAAAGCCATACCAAGCCCAAGAAAAGTAAAAATAGAAAGAGTTGCTAAAGCAGGTTGAGTTAGTGCAAAGCCAAGTGCAGATCCCATAAAAGGAGCTGTACATGGTGTTGCCAAAACTGTTGCAGTTACTCCGCTTAATAATGCACCTGTTCTTCCTTTATTCTCAACTTTGTTGCCCAATGCCATTAGCGAATTGCCCACTTCAAATACGCCAAAAAGATTTAATCCAAAAACAAAAAGAAGAATTGATAAAATCATAATAAACACCGGGGACTGTAGTTGAAAGCCCCAACCTAGTTGTTCACCACCAGCTCTTAAAGCCAGAAGTAATCCTGCCAGAACTAAAAAGGAGATCACAACTCCAACTGTAAATAGGATGCCATGAGCGATGATTTCTTTTTTATCGCTTGTAGATTGTTCAACAAATCCTAAAATTTTTATTGAAAGTACGGGAAGAACACAAGGCATTAAATTTAAAATCAGCCCACCAATAAAAGCGAATATTAGCGCGATCCAAATTCCGGAAATCTCAGAGGAATTTTGTATTGCTTGCGAAGTTAATTCGCCAATTTGAATATTGATTTCGAGTGCTTTTTCTGAACCTTCACCACGCCACCCATTATCAGAATATAAGATTCCTTCAATTGTTCCCGGATCACCTTCTCTAAAATTTTCTAAAAGAATCTCTAATGAAAAACCATCTTCAGTTTGATTTAATTTTTGTTCAGCAAAATTGTTGTAATAGCCGCCAGTATAAGGGAAAAATCTGCCGGAGATAATTTTTTCTGAGAACCATTCAGGATATTTCCCATTTATTATTACTGAGGAATCAGTTAATTCTGATGAGAAGTTCCAAGATTTATCTTTGATAGGTAATTTGTCTCTTGTTTGAGCAAATGATGTAAGCCACTTTTCATTTAGTTTTGGCAACTCATTTTTAACAGGTAATTTCAAGTTCAATTCTGCCGACTCCGGCACACATTCTTCTTTACAAACTAGCCATTCACCTTCTAATTTTAATAGAATCTCACTTTGATTTATTTCACCAGGTGGTGTAATCTCAACAAGAAGAAAAGTTTCGTCTTCGTAACCATAATTAACAAGTCCACCAATTTCAAAAATATCGGGGTAAGGCCATTTGATTTCACCATTCCTAAAACCATCTGGCAGTTCCCATTCTAGTTTAGTTGTGAGCCCGGTATCTCCGGGATAACGCCAATAAGTATGCCAATGGGGATCCATTTTTAATCTGACAGCAATCCAAAAAGAATTACCTGGCTGAATTGAAGTTATCTCAGAAATTAATTCTGCTTCGACATGTCCTGAGTTAACGGGTTGAGAGAAACTAATTGAAATAGTTATTAGGAAAAGTAAAATTATTCTCTTGATTTTATTCTCGAGTTAATTTGAAAATTAGTCATTTTAACAACCTAACCAAACTAAAAGTGCCAAGCAAAAAGATAGGACAAAAAATTAATTTACGAAAATAGTTATTTATTACTATATTTAAACATATCAGATACTGTATACTATTTGGCTGATAAGATAAATCACTTTTCGTTTATATAAATATAAAATGACAAAATACTAAAACCGTAAGGGCAATAAATGAGTTCGAATTTTCAAACGATTCATTGTGTTTTATACTCTATTTTAACAAAGACTGTAAAACTAAAAGAATACAGTGAGGTAAAGTATTTAGATTACAATAAAGAAGTTAATATTGCAAAAGGTATTGTAATCGATATTATAAATTTTCAACAAAAAGAATTTTTGATTTTAAATAATGGTATCAAAATAAAACTAGATCATATTATTGAATTTAACGGAAGACAATGCACTGATGAGTATTGCCAGATTCATTGTCAAAAACAAAGTTACGCGAATTTATCCTCAAGCAATTGATACCTATAGTTGAAGATTTGCTTCAGTTTTTTCTTTACATACAAACTATGAGCAATTTTACCTATAAATCCTAACGGTAAATCATAGTGGACAGTATCCGTCATTTTCACTTTTCCGTTCTCATCTTCAAATTTATGTTCATGATACCAGAATCTATATGGACCAAATCTTTGTTCATCGATAAAGTACTCTTTCTCTTTAACATTCTTAATTTCTGTCACCCACCTTTGATTTATATTAGGAAGTAATTCAATTTCATACTCTATTATCTGGCCGGAATACATTTTGCCATTTAAATCTGTCAAAATTTTAAATTTCATATCCGGTGGTGTAATTTCATTAAGATTGGCGGGATTTGAAAAAAAATTCCAAGCGTCATCAATATTCAAATTTAAGATCTGTTCTTGCTTTAATACGTTCAATTTTAATTCCTCAATAATTTGTAGTAAAACATGTTTTGAAAAATATTCGTTCAAAAAGGTTGATTTTAAAAAGTTATTGTGGTACATTGGTACCATAAAGTTAAGGAGTTATAATGTCAAAGGAAAATTTATTGGTTAAAAGGATCCAAACCGGTGTAAGAATGGAAAAAAGAATTGTAAAGGTTTCTAAGGCTTTGGCAGAATATTTAGATATTACCTTGGGTGATTTATTTGAAGGAATAATCTTACATGCCTTCGATGGTAAAACAACTTTCAGTCAAGAAACGCTTACAAAAATTAAACAGTTAAAAGAAATTTATGGACTAGACTTTGGAGCGGAATACAGTCACAAATTAATTGAGAAGGAAAATAAATGAGAAATAAAATATTTCTCTTTGCATTTATTACTTCAACATCATAAAAATTTTGGGGGAATCTGAAATGGATAGATTTGAGGGACAGCAAATAACAAGAGTAAATAAAATTGAGCTTACTGGTTCAATAGAAAAAGTATTCCCGTTGTTTACTCCGATAGAAGAAAAAAAGTGGGTGGAAGGCTGGGAGCCGACAATTATTTATCCTGCAAACGAAGAAGTAAAAGAGGGAATGGTATTTAAGAGCAGGCATATTGATGAGCATCTAACCTATTGGATTATTATTGATTACAAACCTGACGAGCACTTTATTCAGTATGTAAATGTCGCTTATGATTACCGAAGTGTAGTTTTAAAGATAAAATGTATTGCATTAAGTGAAAGTAAAACAGAAGCTGTAATCAGTTATTGTTTTACAGGGCTTTCGCAAAAAGGGAATGAGTTTGTTGTGAATTTTACGGAAGACAGTCAAAAAGAGTACATAGAAAGTTGGCAGAAAGATATAAATAAATATTTATCAAAATCTAAACAAATGCTGAAGTAATTTCAGCATTTGTTGGATTTCGTCTTACTCGTAATCTTCTTCTTTGATTCCGGGACTTTCAATTTTGTAAGCAGTAAATCCAAACCTTCCATATGTCCATTCGTCTTTTGCAGCATCATACGAATCAAAAGAATGAGAAAAGGAGTCCGGGGTAATGTTGTAAAAGATTATTTTGTTTTCACCTCTTCTTCCCTGAAATAGCATTCCTTCTTGAGTGAATATCAATGAATCATTTCTGAAAACACCGTCTACTGTTTTTCTGTTACCGAGTGTATTAATTGATGCCCCAACCCACTTGCCGGATTTAGGATTATAGTTAAAAAACAATTCTGAATAGAAATCTTTATTTGACCAATAATGAGATAACATTGAAATCCCGTAACCATTTAAAGTATATTTGATGGTAATTTCCGCTTCAGATTCAGATACTCCGTCTTTAGTTTTGAAGAATGCTTTAACGCGGTATTTACCGATGAGGTTGGTTAATAACTTTAACTCGTCTGGAGCTTTCGGATCTAATTTGCCATAGTCTATTTTATTTTGTGAATAAGTGAATTGAATTAAGATTAACAAACATGATAAAAAATTTATAAACTGCTTCATCTATCCCCCGAGATTATTTGTAAACAGTTAATAAGAGGGATCAAATCTTATTTTGTTTCGATAATTAATTGGAAAGAGTTCCGACTTCAAGAAGTAGAACCAAAAAAATCAAAATCTGTTAGAAAACAAATAACTTTTAAAGATACCTTGCAACGTCACGAAAAGTCAAAAATAACATTGTCCCAATCATAAACACCCAGCCAACTACTGTAACAGGAATATGTAATTTCAAAGCTTTTGGGTGCAACTTTTCAAGTAGATACAGAACTATTTTCCCACCATCTAATGGTGGGATTGGAAGTAGGTTAAAAACAGCTAAATTAATATTCAACATAACCGCGAAGGATAATGCTTTTAAGAAACTTCCACCGATTATTAAGTCACTCTTACCAATTACATCAACAAGGCTGGAAAGGTTTTCGCTACTCGAAAATATTTGAGGGAGTTTAATAATAAAGCCAGATAAACTTTGATACAATTGAATGAAAGGATTAATTAAAATTCCGCTCAATGAAAATCCGCTTACCAATAAATTACCAATCATGAAAAATAACAAACATGAAAAGATATTTGCCGCCGGACCACCTAAAGCAAAAATTATCCTATTTTTTATTGGAATTGCAAACAGTTCATTTTCATTTTCAATTTCCGGCAAAACATAACCACCAAGTGGGATTAAAGAGAGTCTGTATTCTGTTTCATTTTTTTTGAATGAAAGCAATTTTGGCCCAAAACCAACACTGAAAATTTTTATGCCAACGCCAACAGATTTGGCAGCAATTAAATGGCCGAATTCGTGAATTGTGATTAAAAATCCGATTGTCAGTACAACTATTAAGTAGTCCACTACTATACCTTTCGATTGTTGATTTTAGACGCAAAATCCGAATATATGTTTTGCGAATATTAAATGTAGTATTAATAAATGGATTGTACAACTAATTAATTTGGATCAAGTGTCTTCCAAAAAACCCAAAAACAAATTTCGTTGATCAGGAGTTAACCTATGTGGCTTTTTAGATTCAATATTTATGAAAAGCCCTTTCTGAATTCCTTCAGCTGCTATGTCGTTTTCATTTTTTAGAAATCTGAATTTCATTACTGCTGTTGCATGGCTTAATTCAGAAATCCAAACTTCAGCATTTACTTTATCGCCAAGGTACAATGGCTTTCTGTATCTGATTTCTGTACTTACTAAAATAGGAGTTATTCCAATTTCTGCTATTTCATGGACTGACAATCCTATTTGATCGAGCAGTTTTAATCTGCCTATTTCCATCCACTGAATATAAATTATGTTACTTACATGACCGGCAAAGTCAATGTTATACGTGTAAATCTCCGGGGAATAAATTATTTTTTTCATTTTCAATTAAATATTAATTCGAATTTTGTCCCAATCCCTTTTTTGCTTTCTACGGAAATTTCAGCATTATTTAATTCGCAGTATTTTTTAACCAATGCCAGTCCTAAACCATTACCCTCAAATTTTCTAGTATAACCCTGTTCTTCCTGACTAAAAGGAATAAACAAATTGCTTAAATATTTTTTTGAAATTCCAATTCCAGTATCGATAACTTGAGCGGTAAGTTTGGAATTGCTATTTCTATCAACTACCATTTCTATTTTACCCGCGTTGGTAAACTTGATCGCGTTATTTAATAAGTTATCAAAAATTTGATAAATAGTATAGTGATCTGCATGAAGCATTGAATCATCGGCTCTTTTAGTTAAAATTAGTTCAAGGTTTTTATCCCTAATACTTTGCCTGTGTTCCCTAGAAATAGCTTCAATTACATCCTTAAATAAATCGAACTTTTTAGTAATTTTTGTATAAACGCCGGACTGTAATTCGGACATATTCAAAAGTAAATCAACAGTTCTAATAATTCTTCTTCCGGCATTCGTAATTATCGCGAAGCTTTCTTTTAACTCGGGATTTATTACAGGGTTAAGCTCTTCTTTTATTAAGGAACTAAAACTGAGCAAGGTATTAATTGGTGTTCTAACTTCGTGTGACATCTGAGCCAGGAATTCTGATTTCAATTTGTCAGATTCTTCTGCTCTATCTTTAGCGAGTATTAATTCTTCTTCATAATGGACTCTATCGGAAATATCGTTTGCCACACTGAGGATACCATACTCACCATTTGGAAGCAAAACTCTTTTTTCGTTAAGTTCCATGTGAATCAAAGTACCGTCTTTCTTTTTACTTTTAACTGTTTGCCTAATTTCAATCCCGCTAACCAAATCATTGATATTTTGCACTACATCTTTTTTTCTCTCATCCGGTACAAAGATCATAACATTTTTTCCAATCAGTTCATTTTTTTCATACCCGAAGGATTTACAGCAAGCAGGGTTGGCAGCAAGAATATTTCCTTTGCTATCTTCAAGTAAAATCGCGCTTGGCGATAAATCAAATAAGGCTCTGTATCGTTCTTCGTTATCTTTAAGTTTCTCTTCATCCATTTTTTTTTGCGTTACATCTTCTACAACTCCAATTAACGCAAATATTTCGCCCTTTTCATTTTTAACAGGATTTGTGGATAGCTCAATTAAAAAATCTGATCCGTTTTTTTTATAGTTCCACACTTCTCCCTTCCAACCGGATTTAAGTGATTCGCGATTTATTATTTCTTGGATTTCTTTTTCTCGCTTACCTTTGTGGAATATACCAACATCTTTGCCCAATAATTCTTCGGCTGTGTAACCGTATAATTTGTTAAAAGCTGTATTAGTAAAAATTATTTTATGATCCAGGTCAGTTATAATAACACATTCGTTTACTGACTTTAATGATTGGGCTAGCATCGTGATTTGTTCATCAACTTCTTTGTATTTACTTTTGTCCTCAAATATCCCTACTGAACCAACTATATTGTTAAAATCATCTTTAAAATTCGCAAATTCCGCTTTCACATATATTTTTTTCTTATTGAATATTGATTCATATTCACCTTCGAATGATCCTTTTTCGCCTCTTAGTGATTCTGTGATTGCTTGTCTCATTTTTGGATCTTTAATTGCATCAAGAATATTTAATCCAATATAATCTTTTTCTTCTGTATTGAATATTCTTAAGAACTCTTTGTTACAATCTGTAATTATGCTGTTGCTATCTAGATGGATAACACCAAAAGGGGAGTTCTCAAATATTAGTTTATATTTTTCTTCGGTAGATTTTAATGAGCTTTCAATCTTTCTTCTCTCAGTGAGGTCTTCAAACAACAAGAAGAATTTGCATTCATCAATGTAAGAAAATCTTACCAGCATAAACTTTGTAGTATCCGGGGCTATTGTAAATTCAAAGGAAGCAAATGATGTTTTTCCAGCTTTACAATCGAGCAAAGATTTAAACCATCTTTTTTTATATTTTTCTTTACGATCCTCTATTTGAAATGTCTTTAGAAAAAAATTATCAAGTGTGTTAATTTCGTTGTGATTAAATCCGAATGTTTTACAAAATTTTTTGTTAGAATAGATTATTTGTTTGCTGTCATCAACAATTAGAATAGGAGAAGGATAATAATTATTGAGGTCAAATTCATTTTTCATAATTATTTAAATCAATTTCTGGAAAAAATATCTTTGATTTAGAGACTCAGAATTCTCTTCGAATTATCGAACAATTTTAGGAAAATATTTATAGTTTCAATTTTCTTTTAGATGTTTTGAAAAATTGCGAAACATTAAAAATGGAGCAAATAATAAATAAATATATTTCTTTAGCATTCAATCAGTCTAATATTAAAAATAAGTTAAGTTTTTTGAATTAAAAAAGCACGAGTGTTATTTGCGGACATCTAAAGCGACATAAACTCCTTCGTGTGAACCGATAACTTTTTCCTTAGAAGTTACTTGTGACTTTAGGATAATTCGTGACTTGTCTTTTTTCTGAAGTATGTACAAAAACACATCCCAAACATCTTCGTTCGGAATTTTACATTCTGTTTCGAAATTTGAATAAGCAGGCAGTAAAAAATCTGTTGTACTTTTTTGGATAACCAAATGACAGTCAATTCCAGCCTCCAGCAACTTAAGGTGGAGTAATGTCCATCCTGATAAAATTACAAGCGAAGAGATACTGCCGCCAAAAGCAGATTCACGATGATTAATATTTTTATCCAAAGGCGCAAAAAGTTTTAATGAAAGGTCAGTGTATTCCTTAACTTCAATACCAAGATGCTTTGTGATAGGAATGTTTTCATAAAGATATTCTTTTACATCATCGTTAGTAAGCATTTTATTCTCTTAAATGAAAAAATAAGCCGGACTAAGTCCGGCAAAATTTATTTGTAAGTTAAAATTTCTTTGTATGCTTTTCTAACATTGTCTTTCGGATTGATGTATTTTCTGAAACGTGCAAAGAATGCATCCCTTTCATTTTTATCCGGCCAATTTTTGTTAATCAACTCGTTAACTGCTTGACCGGATTTTACGGCATCATCTCTGCTGCCATACTCATAAAGAACAAGTAAATTTAGAGTGTCTGATTCAGTATGTGAAAGCAAATATCTCACATCTTTTATACCGGGTATTTGTTTTAACACTAACTCTGCCCATTCGGAAGACACCTTCATTACTTCATCAAGGTTTCCATCCTCAGGTATAATTATTGTGTGATCTATTGCGCTTATATATTTACCCTCTTTATAATTTTGAGCAAATAAAGCAGTAAAAGAAAGAACAGCAAAAAGAATAACAGAAACACGATTCATGTTTCCTCCTTTGTTTTAATTAGTAATCTGGTTTCTTACATTTCCTCCTAAAACCAGCCCCCCACCAATCAAAACTAGGTTCTTAATAATGTACTGACCTTCAATGGTTAGCACAAATGGAAAAGAATTCCAAACAACATCCGGCAGAATTAAAAGTGGTAATGCTGTGCCGGGCATTTGTAAAAATAATAAAAGTAATGTTGCTCTCATGAACTTGTTGAAAATTAATCCAAGGCCAATGAGAGTTTCCCATAAAGCTAAAATAGGAATAAACATTTCAGGATCCATGAAATAGACGGTGTTTTTAACTAATTGTTCCGCTGGACTAACACCAGGGAAAAATTTTAACATGCCAAACCAAAAGAAAACTACACCCAAACTTATGCGCAGAACACCAAGTCCGTATTTACGCATGAAACCTGAAATCTTAATATCAATTGAATCAAACTGTTTTGCGTCTATCATGATAATTCTCAGAATTTTATATAAGTAAATTTAAGAGTTTATATCTTATTAGAAAAGACGATTTATTCTAGTAATTATTCTTTTTTCACTCTGACTTTAATTAAATCAAAAATTGAACTAAATTGCGCAAAATTTTTGGTTTGATCATATGACCATTCTTAAATATATGTGTTTCTTCATTTTTACTGCGAATGTAATATTCCCCCAAGAAAAGTTAAGTGTCGAAAATGGATTATCGCAAAACACAGTAAATGTTGTTTTACAGGACAGCAAAGGATATTTATGGATAGGAACAAATAACGGTTTAAACAAATATGACGGAGTTAAATTTCACAACTACTTTAGCCAGATAAATGACACAACCTCACTTTCGAGCAATAACATAAATCACATTTTTGAAGATAGTGAGAAGTATTTGTGGATTTCAACACGGTTTGGATTGAACAGATTTAACACAATTACCAACGAAGTAGAAAGAATTTTTTTTGACGACAAAAATGTTGTAAATAATAATTTCATAAGATGTGTTATTCAAGATAAAAATGGAGTTTTTTGGATAGGAACTTACGGAAGTGGAATAATAAGATATTCGCACAAAGAGAAGATTTACAAATTTTATTCGAATGATCCTGATAGTAGTGGCGATTCTAGTTTTGATTACATAAATGAGGTTTTCATTGATGATAAAAATCAAATATGGATTGGTACGTTTGGCGGATTCGTATTATTTGATTCTGAGAAAGAAATATTTCATAATTATATGAATAAAAAATCACCAACCTACTTATTGGATAAAAAGATATTTGAAGTATTTAAACAAAATGAAAATACATTCTGGCTAGGTACACAAAACGGAATTAGGGTTTTCGATATTCTTTCAAGAAAGTTTTTAAAAACGAAAACTATTTCAAATATCCCAGCACTTAAAGAAGTAACAATTTCAAGAATTATTAAAATCAACGATAATGAATTTTGGATAAGTACAACTTCAAAAGGAATATTTGTTTACGATGAATCTTCGAGAAAAATCTCAGAGAAAAAATTTAAAGAAACATTCTCTAACATAAAATTCGTTTCACTTTTATACAAAGACTATTCTAACTTAATTTGGGCAGGAACTCAAGCAGACGGTTTACTTAAATTTAATACTTCGCAAAAGAAATTTGATTTGATTAATAAGTCTAATTCAAATCTGCCGGATGAAAATATTTTAGAAGTCTTCAAAGATTCAAAGAATAATTTGTGGTTTGGAACAGCCGGCGGACTAGTGTTGAAAAGTAAAGACAAAAGCAAATTCCAAGTTTTTACAAACAATGAAAGCGGATCGAATTCATTGTCGAATAATGTGGTAACTGATGTGATTGAAGATACTTTAGGTAACATTTGGGTTGCCACCAGTGAAGGATTAAATAGGCTGAATGTAGAAAACGGTGATTTTAAAGTTTATAAAGGCGAAAAGGGAAATCCCAAAACGCTCCAGTCGTCGTCAATATCTGAATTGTATTTAGACAAGTTGGGTAATCTTTTGGTGGGTACTTTTTTAGAAGGTTTCAGTAAATATGATTTTAAGAAAGATAACTTCACAAGTTTCAACGTTGCTAAAGATTCAGACTCGACACTTTTGGGTTACCATGTTAGGTGCTTTGCAGAAGATGATCTTGGCAACCTATGGATAGGCACAATGCGTGGATTAAGCAAACTAAATTTAAGTACTGGGAGATTTCAACATTTCAGAATTGATTTAAATAATCCGGGATCAATAAGCAGCAATTCAATTTTAACTTTGCATGCGGATAAAGATAATAATGTTTGGATTGGCACATTTGGCGGAGGTTTGGTCAAACTTAATCAGTCCGAAAATGAATTTGAATATTTCTTCAATTCGTCCTTAGTTGATAGAAATATAATTTACTCTATTGTCCCGGAAAATGATTCGACATTTTGGCTGAGTACCTCAAATGGAATTGTTGAGTTTAATCGGTTTACAAATGAGATCAAAAACTACGGCATAGATGACGGTTTGCAAGCATTAGAATTTAACCCAGGTGTGGGATACAAAGATAAAGATGGCACAATCTACTTTGGCGGACCAAATGGTTTGAACATTTTGAAGGAAAACAATAACGAAAGTAAATCTGAAGATGTAAAAATGTCTTTCAATTCAGTTAAAGTAAATGGAGAAGAATACCGATCAAAAATAAAAAATAACAAACTGCAGCTTAGACACAGTGAAAATAATTTTCTTTTTGAATTTACTGTTTTAGACTTTGTAAATCCGGCGAATAATAATTATGCATTTAAAATGAAAGGGATTGATGAACAAATAAATTACTCAGGCAATAGGAATTACACCTCTTATTTAGGTGTGCCTCCTGGAGAATATGAATTTATAGTAAGTGGTTCAAACAGCAATAATATTTGGAATCATGATGCAATGAGGTTAACAATTGAAATACTGCCGCCATTTTATAGGGCAACTTGGTTTTATTTTCTGATCGTTGTTTGTTTAATAGTTTTATTTTATGCGATTCACAAGTTTATTTTATATCAACAACTTGAAAAGCAGAAGAGCATTGAAAAAGTAAGACTTAACGCTGCAAATGATTTTCATGATCATTTAGGTCATTCACTCACTCGCATTTCTTTGTATTCATCAATGCTGAAGAAATCGATAAAAGCTAATAGGGAAAACGCAAACGAATTGGTTGAAAGTATTAATGATTCAGCAAAATCTCTTTTTGTAGATGCCAAAGATTTCATTTGGTCACTCGATCCGGGAAATGATTCTGTTTACGATCTAGCTGTGTATTTAAAAGATTTTGGGGAGGATTTTTTTAACAAAACAAACATCTCGTTTAACTCAGATGAGATTCCTGAAGAACTTGAAAAAATTAAATATGAAATGGAAATAAAAAGAGAGATAATTTTTATTTTTAAGGAAGTGATGAATAATGCACTAAAACATTCAAAAGCAGAAAATGTATTTTTATCATTTAAACTAAATGATAAAGATTTTGTAATAAATTTTAGTGATGATGGAATTGGCCTGAGAGCCATTGAAAATAAAGGTCGCGGCATAAAGAGTATTAAATCAAGAGCGGAAAAAATTAATGCTGAATTGGAAATTGAAAGTGTACATGGTAAAAAAACGACTGTTAAATTAATTAAATAAATTAGACGAAATTATGATAAGTGTTGCAATTGTAGAAGATGATAAAATAATTAGGGAAAGTCTTTGTTCACTAATTAATGATACTGATGATTTTTTGTGTGAAGAAACTTATGAAGACGCTGAAACTGCTTTGCAGAAATTGTTCGACAACATGCCGGATGTAATTCTTATGGACATTAGTCTGCCTAGCATGAATGGGATTGATTGTATTCGGAGAATTAGAGAGAAAGATGAAACCGTTGATATAATTATGTTGACGGTGCACAAAGATGACGAGAAAATATTTGATTCGCTTTGCTCCGGAGCTTGCGGTTATTTAATAAAAAATACGCCGCCAGAAGAAATTATTGATGCAATAAAAGAAGTTAAAAACGGTGGGTCACCAATGAGCACTTATATTGCAAGAAGAATAGTAACATCTTTTAGAGCAAATAAAAAAGTTGACCTTACTTTACGTGAGAGAGAAGTGCTCACTCAATTGTGTAAAGGATTAAGTTATAAATCCATCGCAGATAAAATATTTGTCAGCACAGAAACAGTTCATTTTCATATAAAAAACATCTACAAAAAACTTCACGTAAATTCCAAATCAGAGGCAGTAGCAAAGGCAATTCGAGAAAAGCTTATCTAGCCAAATTTAGTGCACAAAATTAAAACCCCCAAGACTGGTAGTTTAAAGCAACCAAGTAAAAAGATAGTTTGCGCTGTACATTAATTAAAACTACTGGGGGTGCACATAATGAGAAAGCTCATTTTACTTGCATTTTTTTTATCAACAATATATTCACAGCAATTCACAAAACTAACAGACCAGGTTCCAGTTACTGATGGCGGTGATTCCCGAAGTGTTAACTGGATTGACTTTGACGGTGACGGTGATCTCGATCTTTTTATAACAAACGGGCCCAGAGCCGGAGAGAACAATTTCCTGTATGAAAATGACGGCAATGGTAATTTCATTAAAATAACTGATAACCCTTTAGTACAGGATAAAAAGTCTTCGGATGGTGCTACTTGGGGAGATTACAACAATGATGGTAAAGTAGACGCATTTGTTGGTAATTGGTGGAATCAAACAAATCTACTTTATAAAAACAAGGGAAATGAAATTTTTGAGTTTATAGAAGGACTTCCTTCTGCAGATAACAGTTATTCCGAAACAGGAAATTGGGGTGATTTCAATAACGATGGCTTTTTGGATTTGATGGTAGCAAATAGTGAAGGCGCAAAAAAGGATTTTCTTTTCAAGAATAATGGTGATGGAAGGTTTACAAAAATTGAAGCTGAGCCGGTTGGTACTGATCGTACTGCATCAAGAAATATCAATTGGATTGATTATGATGACGACGGTGATTTGGATATTTACGTTGCAAACGAAGGAAATCAAAAAAATAATCTTTATCAAAATAATGGTGATGAAACATTTACTAAAGTAGTCGAACATGTTTTAGTTGAAGAAGCAAAGCAGTCTTTTAGCAGCAGTTGGATTGATTATGACAATGATGGCGATCTCGATTTATATGTTGTTAATTTTGCAAATGGCGGGAATTCACTTTACAAAAATAATGGTGGGGGCAATTATGAAAAAATTGTCAATGATCCGGTAATTACGAAAAGAGGGTTTTCAGTAACTAGTGCGTGGGGCGATGTTGACAACGGTGGTGATCTTGACGTACTTATTACAAATGCTTTTACAAGTGGATTCAAGACTAACAATTTTTTCTTCTTAAATAATGGTGATGGCACATTTACCGAAGACGGTGGTGAATTAACTAAAAATAATGGTTGGACATACGGAGCGAGCTTTGCTGATATAAACAATGATGGTTATATAGATTTAGGTATTGCAAATTGTTTTCAGGAAAATGAAAATAATTCGATTTACTTAAATAATGGTGGCAGTAATAATTGGATTAAAATTAATCTTGAAGGTAAGATATCAAACGCTTCGGCACTTGGCAGTATTGTTAAGATAAAATCAATGATAAGCGGTAAAGAAGTAACTCAAACCAGATTATTATCAGGGCAAGACAATTACTGTGGACAGTCAATGCAAATTCATTTCGGGTTGGGCGATGCACAAACGATTGATTCCCTTTTTGTTAATTGGCCTTCCGGTCAAAAGTCAGTACTAACAAAGGTGAATGCAAATCAAGTTGTTATAATTACTGAAGAAATTCCTGAAGGATATCTTGACTCAAATTTTAAGGCTGATGAAATTCAAGGTGGGGCATCATTCACTGTTAGCTTTTCTGATTTATCGGTTTCTGATCCAAATAATCCAATAACAACTTGGGAATGGGATTTTGATAGCGATGGAACTCCCGATTCATTTGAACAGAATCCGGTTTATACTTATTCAACAAGTGAATCAAAAAACGTTACAGTTTCATTAAAAGTAAGTAATGGAACAAGTGAATCAATTAAGTTAAGAGCAAATTATATTTCACTTGATGCGTCATTAGTTTCGGTCGAAAATCAAAACGAGTTACCTGAAGAATTTTTTCTAAGTCAAAACTTTCCTAATCCGTTTAATCCATCAACCTCAATAAAATATTGGCTAAAGGAAAGCAGTCATGTAAAATTGGTTGTGTATGATTCGCTTGGTAGAATTGTTTCCACTTTATTGGATGAAGAAAAGCCTGCCGGTGAACATGTGGAATTATTTAGTGCATCATCAAACGGAGTGGATTTAACAAGTGGTGTCTATTTTTATAAATTAAGCACAGGGGAATTTAACGAAACAAGAAAAATGATTGTGCTAAAGTAATGATAACAAAATTAAGTTTAACATTATTATTTGCAATGCTAGTAACATGCACTAGTAATGATGAAATTATTTCCAACAATTTTAATGATACAGATACAACCATTATCGTAGGCTCCGATTCTGAATTTGAGGGCAGAACTTTTGTTAAATATGTCCCAAGTACTTATAACGAGAATAGAAGCCTCCCGCTTGTTTTCGTTTTTCATGGAGCCTACAGTAATGGAGCCAGAATGAAAGATTATACTGATTTTGAAAAATATGCGGAGGAAAAATCATTTATTGTTTGTTACCCTGATGCAGCTGTTGAAAATTGGGAAGAAGGGTGTGAATGTAATAAACCATATCGTTTGGGAATTGATGATATCGGATTCATTGAATATTTGATTAAGAAATTTTCAAGGGATTATAATATTGATCAGAATAAAGTATTTGCTGCAGGATATTCTCAAGGGGGATTATTTGCTCAAAATGTTGCATGTAAATTATCCAATAAATTTGCCGCAGTTGCTTCTGTTGCTGCAAATATGTCTGTACAGTTATTTAAAAGTTGTGCTCCTGAGAAACCAATTTCATTTTTAATGATTCACGGAACAAATGATTTTATACTTCCATTTAATGGATCGAATAATGGGTCATTTTCATTAACTCCTACCCCAGATGTTTTCGAACTCTGGGGTAAACTTAATGATTGCGATGGAGTTTTAATAAAAAATGAATTGGAAGATGTAGATCCGAATATAAAAGTAATTAAAAATGTCTACGAGTCATGTGAGAATAATACCAAAGTTATTTTATACAAAGTTGACAATGGCGGGCATTTTTGGTTTAGTGGGCCGGAATTAAACTCTACAAAAACTATAGTTGAATTCTTCTTAAGTGATTTATAAAATGCTTTTTGAAGAATTCAACTATTTTGTAAATAACTAATTTTTGTTGATTATCAAATCGCCTTTGTAAGTTTCAAACTCTATTTCCGGGCCGCCGCCATTAACTTTACCCCTTACTTCGTCTCTGTGTCCGCTGCTTTGGGAGTATCTGCCTTTAATGTCAAAATCCGTTCTTAAATCACCACGCTTACCAAGATCTGCATCAATATTAAATTTTGAGTCAGCGGGTAAATTTAAAACTATTTTCCCTTTATAAGTTTCAGCAACACAATATTTTTCAAACTCTTCAAAATCAATTTCGATATCACCTTTATAAGTTTCCAGATCGAGTGAACCCTTTAATCCGGAAATATGAGCGTCGCCTTTGTATGTTTCCAACTCCATATCAGATACAATTCCTTTAACGGAAATTTTAGATTTGTAATCATCAATATTTAATCTTGCGCTCTTCGGCATCTTAATTTCATAATGAACAAAAGCTCTTGTGTTGGATCCATTCCAACCTTTTCTGTCTCTGTATTCCGATTCAATAAAAACTCTGTTGCTTGAAGAATTAAATGTTACTCTTGCATCTTCAATTTGCCTTTCAGGAGAAGTTGATCCCCAGCCAGAATCATCTGCCTCAATCTTAGCATAAACTTCTACTTGATTTTTATCCCAAGTTGTAATTTTAATACTTCCTTTGAATGTGCTAATAGCTACTTTTCCACTGCTGTTTAGCTCAAATGTTTCTTTTACTTCTTTTACGTCTTGTGCTGTTAAAATGTTGGAAAGAATAAATAATGCTAAAAAAGCCAATGAAAGTTTTTTTGTTTTCATTTGTTCTCCATTGATTTATATGCAACTTTAGACTGGCTTTAACTCAAAAAGGTTGTACTTGAATAGGATTTTTTATGATTGAAGTTAATTGAAAAATTATTTGTTTTGCCAGATTAATCAGGCTTTTTCAAGCCATGATTTGGCTTCATCAATATTCTTGAACATTTTTATCAAAGTTCCATAATTGGTAGCAACATTTTCATTAAATGTTGCATCTGAAATGGAGAAAGATTCTTCGTTGTAAACAACTGCATGTTTAACATTTAGCGGAAATACTTTTGATAGACGACGGTTTACTTCGAAAATATCCACAGTAGATACTTTCATTTCAACTGTTCTTAAATCAAGCAACAAACCATTGAGGGAGTTTTTCTTCACTATGGCTGAGGATTCATCTTGAGCTTTAAGGATTTTTGGTTTATCCCAAATACCTTTTGGTATAATGTTTACAAAGCTACTTTCAATTTTGTAATCAATTGACAACTTTTTTCCCTGACTTTTTTTTGCACCCGGAAAATAAAGTAAAAATATATTTATAAAAGATTTGTGCTCTGGGATACAAAAGAAATTTATGTGTGGATTTTTAAAATAATTGTAAAGTCATATTACATCAGTTTTCGAAACAAAGTGTAAACGTAAGGCCTTTTGTTTCCATTTGGATTTATGTATAAATGATTCATGTAATCAATAATTTCATAATTCAGCCCCAAAAGCTCTGAGATCATTTCATAACTGTAATTTTGTATGTTTAGCCCGCTGCATTTTTTTGCACCTTCAAGTGAGAAAACAGCTATGATAACGTATCCACCTCTTTTCACTAATCCGTTCAGTGAATTTAAATATCCTTTAACTTGATTATCTTCAAGTAAGAAGTGAAGTACTGTTCTATCATGCCAAAGGTCAAATTGATTTTCTAATTTTAAATTTTCTGGGGCAGTGATATCATCAACATTCCAATCGATCAAAGTAGATTTTTCAATTCCCAAATTATTTTTTGCTTTTTCGATTGCAGTACTGCTGATATCCAGTGCTGTTATATTTTTATATCCGTCATTCAATAAATATTTTAATAAGGTAGTTACTCCGGACCCAACATCTAATATTTTATCAGATTTTTGCAATCCGCATTTCTCAATTAATTCAAGTGAAGGAAATGGTTTTTCTTCAAACCAGCCGACTTCATTTGTTTTATATTTTGAATAAACATTATCCCAGTGAGTTTTAGTATTCATCTTTACGCTCCCCATTTTCACTAAAAATCAATATAACTATTCTTTTTCTTTTTCGGTCTGCTGTTGTTGTCTACAGTTTGGGGTTAAAGAATATTTCGTCTTGTTTTATTGCTAATTATTTAATATAATTGAATCGTTTCAATTTAGTTCAATATGTAATGCGGTTTTAATGGATATCAAATTTAATAGTACACTAAAGTTATCACTAATAGTTTCGATGGGTGGTTTTCTCTTTGGGTTTGATGCATCTGTAATTTCCGGAGTAATAAGTTTCATTGTCCCGGAATTTAATTTAAATGAATGGCAGCAAGGTTTTGTAGTAAGTGCGCCAACTTTGGCAGCAGTATTTATCGGGATCCATTTTGGAAGAATTAGTGACTGGGTTGGCCGGAAAAAGATATTAATAACGATAGCTTTTCTGTATGCAATTTCCGCAATATCATCAGCTTTAGCTCCTTCATTTACAGTGCTCGTAATAGCACGTGCAATTGGTGGTGCGGCATTTGGTTCACTTGTTTTGGCGCCAATGTATATTGCTGAGATCTCGCCGGCAAAAACACGGGGCACAATGGTTTCTGTAAACCAACTAAACATAATGATAGGATTTTCAGTGGCCTATTTTGCAAACTATATTTTGTTGAAGTTTAGTGATTCAGGAATAGAATTAGCATCGTTTCTTGGAGCGGATGAATATGCTTGGCGCTGGATGCTCGGATTAGAATCCTTTCCTGCTTTAATTTATTTTCTGCTATTGTTCATAGTTCCTGAGAGTCCCCGTTGGTTGGTTTTGGAAGATCGTATCGATGAAGCAAGAAATGTATTGCTGAAGTTGTTTCCAAAAGATGAAGTAGAAAACGAACTCAATACGATTGTAAAGAATATTCGAGCTTGTAAAGCACATCAAAATCCTGGGGTTAAAAAATTATTTAAGCCGGAACTCAGGCTTGCCCTAACTATTGCAATTATCGTCGGTATAGCTCAACAAATTACCGGAATAAATGCAGTCTATTTTTATTCCCCCACCATTTTTGAACAAAGTGGTGTTGGTACTGATGCAGCATTTGCACAAGCTGTTTGGATTGGAATTACGAATTTAGTTTTTACAATAATTGCGATGATGCTGATTGATAAACTTGGCCGCAAGCCTTTGCTGGTAGGAGGTCTGGCAGGTGTATTGATCAGCATGTTACTTGCAGCTTATAGTTTTAACCAAGCTACTTATAAGCTGACAAATGAAAACATATATGTCCTTTCAGACGAACTTAAAACTAGCCGGATTACAGAAATTATAAACGTGAAATTTGATAATGATCTTGATTACAAAAATACGTTGAAAGAAATACTCGGAGATAAAGTTTTGGCTGCAAATGAAAGTGCTTTAATTCAAGCTGGAATAAAAATAAACGCTACTGTTGTGTTGATTGCTATACTTGGTTTTGTCGCTTCATTTGCAATATCATTGGGGCCTGTTATGTGGGTGTTATTTGCTGAAATATTTCCCAACGTTATTCGGGGACTAGCAATCTCAGTTGTTGGTTTTATAAATAGCGCAACGAGTTTTCTAGTACAGTTTTTATTTCCTTGGGAATTGGCAAATTTAGGTTCTTCATTGACTTTTATGATTTATGGATTGTTTGCTCTAATTGGACTGTTGTTTGTCATTACATATTTGCCGGAAACTAAAGGGAAGTCTCTCGAGCAACTCGAAATAGATTTAGCACAAAGATAAATTAGAATTTTGATGGGTACAATTATGAAAAAAATTAAATGGGGAATTATTAGCACAGGAAGAATTACACATCAATTTGCTAGTGATTTTCAATTTACTAAAAATGGAGAACTTGCTGCTGTTGCTTCCCGCAAAATTGGGACAGCACAAAAGTTTGCTGAACAGTACAATATTCCTAAAACATACTCTTCTTACAATGAACTAATTGAAGATACTGAAATTGATGCGGTTTACATAGCCACCCCACACAATTATCACTACCAAAATACTATTGATTCTTTGAATAACGGGAAAGCAGTTTTGTGCGAAAAACCGTTGACTCTAAATCCGGAAGAGTGTAAAGGATTGATTGAAAAATCAAAAGAGACTAATACTTATTTGATGGAAGCAATGTGGACTTATTTTCTCCCGGCTCTACAGAAAGCACTTCAATGGGTTAATGAAGGAAGAATTGGAAAAATATTGCACGTAAAAGCTGATTTTGGATATCCGCAGAAATATGATGCAAAAAAACGTGAGTACGATGCCAAACTTGGTGGCGGATGTCTTCTCGAAATGGGAATTTATCCGATTGCGATTGCTTGGTTTTTTATGCAAAAAGATCCTGCAGAAATAAAGGTCCTTACCAGAAAAGCTCCAAACGGTGTTGAAGATGATTTAAATATTCTTTTCAATTATGATGATTCGGTTGCAACTCTAGGGACTTCTTTTAGATGCAAATTGCGCAACTGGGCGTACATCATTGGTGAACAGGGATACATCGCTATTCCGGATTTTTGGCGTACTCGCAAATGTTACTTATACGAATTAGATGAAATAAAAGATTACTTTGAAGATAGAAGAAAAGGCTTCGGCTTTGAATTTGAAACCGAGGCAGTAAATAATGATTTATTGAATAACAAAAAAGAGAACGATGTTATGCCCCTAAATTTTAGCTTGAAATTCCAGGAACATATGAAGAGAATAAAGCAACTGTCTTGATTTTAAGTCCTTTCTTCAAGAACCTCACTGGTTGAAAATCTGTAACGCATATTTCTATAAACACAAATATCGGTTATATCTTCCGGAGTTCCTGCCGGACCGGTTCTGTAATTTGTTGAAACACGGTAAGTTCCTTTTATTGGCAATACTCTGTGCCACGTGTGTCCGTGTAGTAAAACTAATGTCCCTTTTTTAGGATTTAAAATTACTTGATTTGCAAGTATAGCATTCGGATCCCCTGCAATTAATTCGCCTTTTTTATGTGTCCCGGGAACAACAACTGTTTGCCCTCCAATTTCTTCAGTTATATCCATTGTATAAACAAGCCTATTCATATTGAACTTAGCCGGATCATCAGGAGGGCAGTCTTGATGCCAAGCTTGTCCAACAGTTCCTTTTTTTGAAAACATAACCATGCAGTATTGCTGCTGCCAGCCTTCTCCTAAAATTTTCTGTGTCAAAGATTGTAACCGCTTATCCTTTTCCACTTCATCAAAATCATTAACTCCTTCTCTTTGTGGGAACCAAGGGATTACTTCTGTTTGGGATTTTGAAAGGAATTCATCATTATGCCAAAATTCCGGATTCATCCCGAATTGATTTAAAATAAGTTTGTTTAGATGATCCATTAATTTCTCGTCAAAGAAATTCTCCAGCACCAAGTAACCGTTTTCCCAAAAGTCATTTGCCAATTGATCTATATTCATTTTTTAGTCTGCTTTTATTTTAAGTCTTGTAATTAAGAGGAATCTTTCATATAATTGAAACGATTCAATTTAGTTCAAAAAATAAAATCAATTCTTTTAAAATGCAAGGAAGACTAATGAAAAAAAGTATACTCTCTGTTTTTATTGTAACACTAGTTTTTCTCAATTTAATTAATGCACAAGTTTCAAGAAAAGATTCTATTATTAATTGGTTTACTTATGATTATACTTTGAACGCGAATAATACTTTGGCTTCTTATTCACTGAATCCAAATGACATGGTAGAAAAAACATTTAATACAATTATTATCGAAAACGAATATCTAAAAGTAACGCTTGTCCCCGAGTTTGGCGGAAGAGTGCTCTCTATGATTTATAAACCAACCGGGCATGAAGAACTTTACCAAAACCCTGTTGGTGCGCCTTATGGTTGGTGGTGGACCGGCACATTCATTTATAATTGGCTCATGATTTACGGCGGGATCTTCCCTACTCTGACTGAGCCTGAGCATGGTAAAGCATGGTTTCTACCATGGGATTACAATATCATCAAAGAAACTTCCGATACGATTTCAGTGAAAATGAGCTGGGATGACGATGTCAGTTTTACCCAGTATACCCGCTATGGCACTACAGATATTGATTGTGACTTTATTGTAACACTTGTATCAGGAAGTACGGCTCTTGAAATAGAAGTTATTTTAAATAACAAATCTAATTTAACGCAAAGGTATGAATATTGGACTAACACCGGAATGGCTCCGGGATCAAACTCAGAACTTTATTCTGCTGCTGCAACGGGCGGAGCAGAGTTAATAATACCGGCAGAGAAATTGAAAATCCCTAGCTGGGCTCAAATCAAAAATCTTGAGCAATCTGTCCCCGGTGAGTTTGACACATATTATTTCGAAAATTTGAAGATGTTCAAAAATTGGGATTACAGCGGTTCAGCATTCAGCAGGCCAGCTTTAACAAAAAACTTTTGGGGAGTGATAAATCACGATAATGGGGAAGGTTTAATTAGAATATCCGACAATGTTCAAACACCTTATGTTAAAATCTGGACGTTCGGTTTTCAATCTACTAAAATTGATCCGTTTAATCCTCCTACTGCGATGGATAATGCTGCGGATACTTATTTCGGCAGGCCGTTCATCGAATTATGGGCTGGAGTATCGAGCGAATTTAATGTGCCTGCAACCTTCCTTGCAAATTCAACAAAAAGTTGGAAAGAATATTATACACCCACAGTGGGCTTGGCAAATGTTACTCATGCAAGAAAAAATGCTATCGCACAGTTCCAACAGAATGAAGACGAAGTTTTGCTGAATTATTTCATTACGAATCCTTCTGAAAATTATACTGTTGAGATTGCTGTGCAGGGTGATAACAATGTCGGTTTTATTAAAAGTACAATTAGACCTGATGCAACAAAAGGAAATCAATTGTCAACTTCATTGCCTGGTGGTTACACATGGACTGACAATGACAATCTTTTATTTACTATAAAAGGAAGTAATGACGAAATACTTTTAGATGGTACAATTCCTTTGAACACTGGAAATGTAACTGATGTAAATGATAGTGCTGGCTTGCCTTCTTCATTTAACCTTGATCAGAACTATCCAAACCCGTTTAATCCGACAACGGTTATTAGTTATCAGCTGTCAGCTAACAGTGATGTAAAACTAAATGTTTATGATGTTCTCGGGCAAGAAGTTGCAACGCTTGTAAATGGTCAGCAAAATGCCGGGACATATAATATAACTTTTGATGCTTCGAATCTTCCGTCTGGGTTGTATTTATATAGATTTGAAGCTGGATTGTTTATCGAAACAAGGAAAATGATTTTAGTTAAATAGTAGTAAGTAAGAGTATTAATTAGTGATAAAAAATAAATTATATTATGACAGGCTCAATATGACAATAACGTCAAATTAAGCCTGTCTGAGTATATAAAAAAGTTGGGTTTAAGCAGTTTCAGCTTCTTCAATAATTTGTTCAGCATTATGGGTAAGAGCTTTTAGTTTTTTCAAGAAAACATAAAGGAGTAACCCAAACAATACGCAGAAAACACATATTCCGGTAAACACTTCAAGCTCTCCGGCATTTTGAGCAAACTCACCAACCATACCGGCTAATTTATTACCTAATCCGGTAGCGGCAAAATAAACCCCCATCATTATTGAGGCATATTTCATTGGAGCTAATTTTGTAATAAATGATAACATTACCGGTGACAATGATAACTCACCGATTACCTGCAATAAGTATGAAAGGATCAACCAAATCAACATTGCTTTGGTACCACTTTCAGCTTCTAATGCTGCTGCAGACATCATTAAAAATCCTAAGCCGGTAATAATAATACCAATAACCATTTTGAACAAAGATGAAGACTCTTTGCCTTTAGATTGTCTTTTTGCCCAGAATTTCGCCACGATCATACCAAATGCGACAACAAATAATGCGGGAACAGATTGGAACATACTTGCCGGAATTTCAAATCCCAATACACTTCTGTTAATTTTTTCTTTTGTGTAAAGATTCATTAAACCACCGGCTTGCTCATAAGCTGCCCAGAACACTATTACGATGATAAAAGAAATTAGAAGAACTACTACTCTGTCTTTTTCTATTTTTGTTAGAGGTACATCTTTGTTTGTTGAAGCTTCTTTTTTAACCGGTACAAAATTGCCAACTTCTTTTAAGTGCTTTTGTCCGTATATATAAACGATCTGTCCGAGTACCATGCCAAATCCTGCCATGGCAAAAGCTATTTGCCAGTCAATAGATTCACCAACGTAGCCAACAATTAAAGGAGCGGTAAAGGCGCCAATGTTTATACCTATGTAAAAAATTGTAAAACCGATATCGCGGTTTGGGTCGCCTTCTTTATAAAGGCCGCCAACCATTGTTGAA
>JANQIV010000028.1 GCA_028282005.1 Melioribacteraceae bacterium
GCAGTAAAGATAAAGTTGTTGATGCTTTGCTGAACCAGTTCGGAATCATTCGAGTTAACGACTTAAATGAAATGTTCAACACAGCAAAGGGTTTTGAAAATTTTAAATCTCCGAAAGGCAATAGAATTGCTGTAATCACTAATGCAGGTGGTCCCGCTATTTTGGCGGTTGACAGTCTCGAAAAAGAAAATTTGGAATTAGCCGAGTTCACTGAAGAAACCAAAAATAAATTGAGAGAAGTTGTTCACCCCGAAGGCAGTGTAAACAATCCTGTTGATTTGTTACCAGGTGGAAACGCAGAAGTTTACAAAAAGGTAAATGAAGTTGTTGCAGAAGATGAAAACGTTGACGCAATAATTTCAATCTTTGTTGAACCTGTCATGGTTCAGCCTTTTGATGTTGTAGAAGCAGTGTACGATGTAAAAACCGACAAGCCGATTATTCAAGTTGATATGCCTTTACCTGAGTTTTGGGATACTTACAAACGTGACTCTAAGAAGCAAATGCCGGTTTTCAGAAATCCGGAAGATCCCGCTGAAGTAATTTCAAATATGCTGTTTTACAACAAATCAAAAAAGAAATTAATAGAATACAAAGATCAGTACGAATCAATGTTGAAATGCAAAGTCTGTAAAAAATATGAATTCGAACAAGGATTTTTATCGCAAGAAGAAGTAAACGAAATTGCAGATGATTACGGTATACCTGTAATAAAAAATAAATTGGTTAAACCCGAAGCACTCGAAACATTGAACGGTGAGTTTTATCCGCTTGTAATTAAAGGCATGAGCAAAGATGTTGTTCATAAATCAGAATTGAATGCTGTAAAATTAGATATCAGAAACAAAGAAGAATTGATTTCAAGTGCTGAAGAAATAGAAAAGAACTTCAAAAAATATGATTTTGAAGTGGGTGAATTTTTAATTCAGCCTTTTATTAAAACTAAACATGAAATTTTGATTGGCGGATTTAGAGACTCATCTTTCGGCCCGGTAATTATGTTCGGAACCGGCGGTAAGTATGTTGAAGTTGTTTGTGACACTGCGATAAGGTCGGCTTACCTCTGTGGAGCTGATATTGATGAAATGATCGATTCAACAGTGATTGGTAAAATATTGAAAGGTGTACGCGGCGAAAAATCCATTGATATAGATTATCTAAAGAAAATTATTTTGGCCTCAGCACTAATGCTGATCGAAAATAAAAACATTTCGGAATTTGATTTGAACCCGTTGATTGTTGCCGAAGACGATTCGATTCACGCGGTGGATATTAGAATAAAGTGGGAATAGAAATTTTCTATTCCCCTTCCAGATCCAGAAGATAATCAGCAATTTTACCCAGATCTTTAACATCTATATTTCCGTATCCAGGCATAATGGTGCCGTATTCTTCCTTATAGGCCTCAAATCTTTCATCGCCGGAATAGGAAGCAGGATTTCTTAAGTAATTTATTAATTTATCTCTAGACCAATACTCTTTGGCTGAATATAAAGATGGCCCAAGTTTAGTGCCTTTGAGGTCAACACCGTGGCAGTTTGTACACCCGGTTTTATTTATTAAGCTTAATGCGTCACTGGAAGTGGGGGGAGTAACATTTTCATTTTGTTGTTCGCCGTAAAAATCTAATTCTTCACTAAAATCTTCTTCTTTTTCTGTTACCTTGGAAAGTAAAAACAAAACTATAAATACGATTAAAAAAGCTGCTACCCATTTTTGAGCATTTGTCATATTATTCCTTCTTTCAAAAAAAATCAAAAAATAAATTTATATTTAACTGGGATCAATATCAATTTTCTGTATCAAGATTTTCGTTTATTTGTTCTTCGTAATAGTCTTTATACTGTACAATTGTTTTATAAATTGCCTCCGCAATTTGTTGTTGACCGGAAGAGCTTCTCAAGAATGTCTCATCTTGCCGGTTGGAAAGAAAACCACCTTCGATTAAAACACTCGGCATTGACGCTCCTACCAGCACGTAAAACCCGGCTTGTTTAACTCCGCGCGACGGA
>JANQIV010000050.1 GCA_028282005.1 Melioribacteraceae bacterium
AGGAAGTTCACTTAATTGCAGAACCAATGGCTGCTGCTATTGGTATCGGGATTGAAGTTGATGCCCCTGTTGGAAATATGATCATTGATATAGGTGGCGGTACTACAGAGATTGCTGTTATTGCGCTTTCTGGAATTGTTAATGAAGAATCTATAAGAATTGCCGGTGACGAAATGAATAATGCAATAATGCAATTCTTTAAGAAAAGCTATAATTTGTTAATAGGTGAGAGAACTGCGGAATCAATCAAATGTGAAGTGGGATCCGCTGTCCCTTTAAAAGAAGAAATAACAATTCACGTAAAGGGAAGAGACCTGGTTGGTGGTATTCCTAAAACTGCTGAAGTTAGCTCTGTAGAAATAAGGGAAGCTTTAAACGAAAACATTACTCAAATGGTTGAGTCAGTAAAACAAACACTTGAACGCACACCACCTGAACTTTCTGCAGATATTCTTGACCGTGGAGTAATGATAACCGGTGGCGGAGCCTTGTTAAAAGGGCTAGATGAAAGAATTAGAATGGAAACCAATTTGCCTGTGCATGTTTCCGAAGACCCTTTAACAGCTGTTGCAAGAGGTGCCGGCAAAGCTATTGAAAACATTAATAAGTATTCGAAGGTATTTATCCGTAAAAGATCATACTGATGATAAAATTTTTTAAGAACTTCTATCAAAATTTTAGAGAATATATTGTTCTTATAATACTACTTTTGATTAGTCTCTCCTTTCTGCCTTTAAACAAAAACCAATCTATTCAAAAAATTAAAACATTTGCATTCGGAAACTTCGCTGCTCTTAATTCAATTATTTCCGACATTCAAAATATTTTTTCGAACGAAGATGAAATAAATGAACTACGAAAACTAAATGCAGAGTTGATGCTGCAGCTTAACAAACTAAGAGAACATGGAATTGAAAATAACGAACTAAGAGAGTTAATTAACTATACCGACTCGTCGGCAGTAAACCTTTTCCCGGCAAGGATTATTTCAACATTGGTTACAAAAATTCAAGGAAATTTTGTAATTAACAAAGGTGAATCGGATAGTATTAAAGTTGGAATGCCGGTAGTTGATAATTATGGTTTGGCGGGAATTGTAGTAAATACTTCCGGACAATTTTCTTTAGTTCGTTCATTACAGAATATGAATTTTAAAGTAGCTGTTAGAAATCAACTCACTAATGTTGATGGAATTCTAAGTTGGGATGGAAATAATTTAATTATCGCAAATATTCCTACAACACATGAAATGAATATTGGTGATAGAATTGTATCGTCAGATTTTAGCACTTTGTTTCCCCCTTCAATTCCTATTGGGGTTGTTCAAAAAAAAGAGGAAACAATATCCGGAGTTTTGAGTAACATAGTTGTAAAACCGTTTGTTGATTTGTCAAAACTAAAAAATGTTTTAGTAATGGATGTTATCCCGAGTAATCAGATAGATAGTCTTGAAATGAATTTGCTAATTAAGTGAACAAGTTTACACTTTACATATTACCGATTATCATTTTTATCCCCATTGCAATGTTGCAATTGACCCTGGTCCCATTGCTCTCAGTAGATTTTATTGCACCGGACCTGATCATAATTTTCCTTGTTTATCTTACTTTAAAAAACGGCCAGCTTTATGGTACTTTCTTCGGATTCATTTTCGGTTTTCTGTTTGATCTGATTTCAGGAGGTTTATTAGGTAGTTCAATGTTTGCTAAAACTTTGTCGGCATTTGTTGCAGGATTTTTTTACAAAGATAAAAAGATTGAAGATAGTTTGAATGTCTTTACACTTTCTGTCGTTGTTTTAATAAGTTCTTTCATAAATGCAGTATTCTATTCGTTGCTTGGTGCCAACCAAATACCACTTAGTTTTGTAAGTGTAATTTTTATTCATGGTCTGCTGCCTGCTGTTTACACAACTTTGATTAGTTTTCCGTTTAGTATTTTAGGAATAGGACGAAAGTTTTTATGATAGTTGAAAAACAAAATATCGGTTCCCCTTCGAGATATAGAATTATGGTTGTAGTAGTAATGTTTTTTGTTGCAATGATGTTTTTTCAGTTATTCAAAATGCAAATTCTTGATAACGAAAACTATCAAGTAAAATCTGATGAAAACAGCGTTAAGAAAATTACTGTTGACCCCCCGAGAGGAATTTTCTTTGACAGAAATTTTAGAGTACTTGTTAGTAACAAGCCTTCGTATACAGTTGAGGTTCTTCCTTCTGAGTATAAAAGCGAACAAAATTCAATTCTGGAAATAGCACTGAATGAAGAAGAAGGGTATGTATCAAGTATATTAAATGAGAAAAAAGAATTTTCTAAATTTATTCCGAGAAAAATCAAAAGGGATGTTGAATTCTCAACCGTAACATGGATTGAAGAAAATAAAAATAATTTGGATGGAATTGATTTTAGAATTGAATACAAAAGAGATTATTCATTTGGGGTTTATGGTTCGCATGTTTTTGGCTATATAAAAGAGATATCGCCCGAACAATTGAGAAACGAATCTGAGTTTTATTCAATGGGAGATTATGCCGGGTTTTCCGGAATTGAAAAAACTTATGAAAAAAATATCAGAGGTATCAAGGGTGCTAAATTTATGTTGGTTGACGCAAAACAAAAAACTGTCAACCGTTATCTCCAAGGCAATAATGATTTAGAAGCTGTAAAAGGAAATGATTTAGTTTTAACATTAGATTATGAAACACAAAAAAAAGCTGAAGAATTATTTGAAGGCAAGAAAGGGTCACTCGTAGCAATTGAGCCAGGTACTGGCGAAATTCTTGCATTGGTAAGTTCTCCATTTTATGAACTTTCTAATTTAGGCGGTGTAACAACTACTGACAATTGGAAGAAACTTCTTTCCGATCCAGACAAACCTTTATTTAATAGGGCTACTATGTCGATTTATCCGCCCGGATCAACATATAAAATGGTAGCTGCAATTGCAGCATTAGAAGAAGGTATAATTACTCCTAACTTTACTGTAAAATGTACAGGCAGTTTCTTCTATGGAGATAGAAGTTTTGGTTGTGATCACGTACATGGCACAACTGATCTGGTTAAATCAATTGAAGAGTCATGTAATATTTATTACTACAAACTAATTCTAAAACTTGGTTTGGATAAATGGAATGAGTATTCAAAAAAATTTGGATTTGGCCGAAAAACCGGTTACGACCTTGGAGAAGAAATTGCCGGGATACTTCCTTCTGCAAGTTATTATGATAGAAAACTTGGTAAAGGTAAATGGACAAGTGGATTATCGATTAATTTAAGTATCGGACAGGGTGAAATAAGTGCAACACCGCTTCAATTAGCGCAGTATACGGCCTCATTAGCTAAGGATGGCGAAACTGTAAAACCTCATTTGGTAAAAGGAATGATTGATAGCAAGAATAATAATTTTATTCCTTTTGAATTTCCGAAAAGTAATAACGGAATAAGTAAAAAAAATTACGATATCATCAATGAAGCTTTGTATAAAGTAGTTGAAGGTGAGGGAACAGCAACTCATATTAGAATTCCCGGAATAAAAATGGCAGGTAAAACGGGAACAGCACAAAATCCATTCGGAAAAAACCATGCTGTTTATATTGGTTACGCTCCCTTTGAAAATCCTAAAATAGCAGTAGCGGTGATAGTCGAAAATGTTGGTTATGGAGGTAGTCATGCTGCACCAGTTGCACGAGATATAATTAAAACATATTTAAGAATACCTGATAATAAAATAGAGAATAGAATAGCAGTAGCAGAAAGTAATGATTAAAGATACAGTTGAATATAAAATAGATGATAAGTTTGATTTTGCAATCTTCATTCCGGTGGTAGTTTTGATTATTTCTGGATTGGTTGCAATTTACAGCTCAACCTTAAATCATCCGACCGCCTCTGGTAACTTTAACAAGCAACTAGTTTGGGCTGTATTTTCAATTGCAATCTTTTTTATTATTTATTTTTTACCGCCGCTTATATTTAAAGTATCCTCAATTCCGGTTTATCTTTTATCAATAGTTTTATTACTTGCAGTAATTTTTATTGGGTCAAGAATTTACGGTGCAAAAAGCTGGATTACATTTGGGCCGGTTGGCTTTCAGCCTTCGGAATTTGCAAAAGTTGGTTTGATACTTTTTTTGGCATATTGGCTTACTGATAAAAAGAGAGATATAAACAAAATTAAAAATCTTGCGATGGGATTTGGAATCGGACTTATCCCAATCCTATTGATAATGATGCAGCCGGATATGGGAACTGCGCTTGTATTTGCTTTCATTTCACTAGCAATGATTTTTTGGGCTGGGATAAGTTTGTTCGGACTCTTTATTGTACTATCTCCAGCGTTGGTCATTTTTGCATCATTATTTGGAACAGTTGCCCACATTGTTGCACTAATATTTATTCTATTTGCTTTAATTTTGTTTAAAAGGAATTTATTTACCAGTGCTACAATCTTTGTTGCAAATTTGGCTTCAAGTTACTTCTTTGATTTTGCTGTTAGTTTATTGCAGCCCCATCAGCAAAAAAGGATTTTTGCTTTTATAAATCCTTATTCTGATCCTTTGGGTAGCGGATATAACTCGCTTCAAGCTAAAGTTGCTATTGGTTCAGGCGGTTTTCTTGGTAAAGGATTTTTAGAGGGAAATCAGACTCAGCTAAGATTTATTCCTGCTCAATGGACAGACTTCATATTTTGTGTTATCGGGGAAGAGTTCGGATTTATCGGAAGCATAATTGTTATTACAATGTTCATGATTTTGTTTTTACGGATGGCGAAACTTGCATCTAGTGCGAAGGATGGTTTTAGTAGCTTAATTGTGGTTGGAATTTTAACATTGTTCTTCGTGCATTTTGTAATCAACATTGGGATGAATACAGGAATAGCGCCGGTGATAGGAATTCCACTTCCGTTTTTGAGCTACGGAGGTAGTTCGCTTCTGGTGAATATGGTATTGCTTGGAATAACGTTAAATGTATATAAAAACAGAGTTACACATACTTAAAGGAACACAATGAAAGCTATTGAAAAATTAAGAAAGAAAGTAAAAGAGCATAAACATATTTGCGTTGGCCTTGATACGGATTTAAATAAAATTCCCGATCATCTCAAAAAATCAAATAATGCCATTGTTGAGTTTAATAAAGCTATAATTCAAAATACAAAAGAAGTTTGTGCAGCATATAAAATAAACTTTGCTTTTTATGAATGCAGAGGTTTGGATGGATTGAAAGAACTTGAAGAAACAATAAAAATGATTCCGGATGATGTGTTAATTATAGCTGACGCAAAAAGAGGTGACATAGGTAACACATCAAAAATGTATGCAAAATCAGTTTTCGAATATTACAATTGCGATGCTATAACACTGCACCCTTATATGGGTTCTGATTCCATTTCACCGTTTACCGAATATGCTGATAAATTGAATTTTGTTTTGGCTCTAACTTCAAATAAAGGAGCAGATGATTTTGAAAAACAAGAATTGAAAAGTGGTGAAAAATTATTCCAGCTAGTGATTAAAAAAATAGTTGAATGGAATACTAATGAAAATTGTGGATTTGTAGTTGGCGCGACTCAACCCCAAGAATTAAAAGAGAACATGAATTTGCTAAATAGGCTACCGGTGCTTTTACCCGGAGTTGGTGCTCAGGGTGGTGATTTAGGAACAATTGTAAATATTTTTAAAGAAAGTAATCACGATGATTTTTTAATTAATGTCAGCCGCGGATTGCTGTATGCTGATCCTTCTGAGAAATTTGCTGAAACTGCAAGAGAATTGTTGATTGACTTTAACAATAAAATAATAGAAATTTATAGTAAATAATAACTATTAGTTTGCAATTATTATTAATTTTACCATATATTAAATGGTATAATCATATCCTTCTTTAGCGCCAAATACGATAAAAAAAAGTCGCCCACGAGGGGCAGCATCAAATAAATTACGGGGTGTTCAA
>JANQIV010000139.1 GCA_028282005.1 Melioribacteraceae bacterium
CGTCACGAGTTCCGATCCATAAATAATTTCCAGCAGAATAAAGGGACATAATTTTTTTTCTGGGTGATTTTACTTTTGATGTGTCTAAATTGAAATAAACAAACCTATCCATCTCCCGGTTGTATTTGTACAACCCACTTCCATGAGTTCCCACCCAAAGAGTCCTGTTTTCATCTTCTGTTAGCGAAGTTATCATGTTTGTCTGTAGTCCTTCAGGATCGGCAGGGTTGTAACTGTAAACTTTGCAGCTATAACCGTCAAATCTGTTTAACCCATCATCTGTTCCGAACCAAACGAAGCCCTGGTAATCTTGCACTATTGCCCGGATAGTTACTTGCGATAATCCCTGTTCGGTTGAGATTTGTTCAAAACGTAAGTTCTCTGCTTGGAGAAAACAGTAAAATGAAATTATAAAAAAGGGTATAACAATATTTTTACTCATGGCATCCCTTTTTGTTTTTTAATATAAATGGGTAACAATTTGTAAAACTGATGTGATCGTAAAATCAAAATAATTATAATAAAAAAAGCGAATTCATGCAATTTTTCGATTTTTTTTGAATATTTAAGTTGTATAGACTTCTTATTTAATAGTAAAATTTAAACTGAAACATATTTTATTTAGATACGTCTATCTGTTTTTGAGAGGGAGTAAAATAACTAACACATCAAACTAATCTATCGGAGTAAAAATGATTTCATCGATTACAAAATTAATAACAGTGCTGTTAATGTTCGCATGCTTTTGTCAAAATTATGCGACAGATTTTGACAACGAAATGTTTGAAAAAAGACGGCTTGAATTAATGAACAAAATGGGAAACGGTATTTTAGTGTTTAAAGGTGAAGAGCTAAAAAATAGAAACAGTGATATCGATTACAAGTTTCGCCAAAACAGTAATTTTTATTATCTAACCGGTATAGATCATCCTGGCTTAGCCTTTATCCTTTCTCCGCAGTCAGACAAAAAATATATTTTATTTTATAAAGAAGTGAGCTTTATGAAACAGTTATTCGATGGGAAACGGCCCGGTTTAAAAGAACTGATGAAAGTTTACGGAGCCGACACTGCTTACGTGATGGATGAATTCGAAGATGTTTTTTCCAAAAACGTTAGAGGAAAAGAAAAAATATATTATTGTTTGGGCAAAAATGATTTTGATAAAAAAATTGCTTCGGCAATAAATCCTTATAGAAGTTACAAACCCGGCGGGATTGTTGATCCGCGCCCGATAATTCACGAAATGAGATTAATTAAAGATGAAAAAGAAATTGAACTGCTGCAGAAATCCGTTAATATTACTTGCGAAGCTTTAAGTGAATCTATCAAAGCTGTTGAACCGGGAATGAATGAAAGTGAAGTTGACGGAATTATAAATTACGCATTCAAGAAAAACGGTGCACCGCGTCACGGCTTTTATCCTATTGTTGCATCTGGTGAAAATTTGGTTATCGCGCATTATCAGGATAACAACAGTGAGATGAAAGATGGTGATTTATTGATGATGGATATTGGTGCCGAATACGGTTATTATTCTGCCGACGTAACAAGAACGATACCGATAAATGGTAAGTTTACTAAAGAACAAAAAGAGCTTTATGAAATAGCACTAAAGGCAATTGACGAAGAAATTAAAATGGTTAAACCGGGTGTCGGGGTAGCTGAATTAAATAGAAGAGCCTTTGACGTTCTGGCTGACGGTTTGCTGGAGGTAGGGTTAATAACAGATAAAACCAAGTTCTGGCAGGTAAGGCTTTATTTCCCGGCTTATTCATTACACTATCTCGGATTGGATACGCACGACGTCGGGGAAGTAAAATACGGTGATCCGAAAGGAAAAATTTTGCAGCCCGGTATGGTAATGGCAATTGAGCCGGGTGTTTATGTTAATAAAGAAATGTTTGAAAAGCTGCCTAAGCTTGCTAAAATGTATATGCCGGGTATCACTGAAAAAGAAATAAAGCAATTTATGAATGCAGTTAGACCGGCTGTAGAAAAGTATAAAGGCATCTGCGTAAGACTTGAAGATGATGTTTTAGTTACAGAAGATGGCCATAAAAATCTATCAGCACATTTACCGAGAACTGCTGAAGATATTGAAAAATTAATGACAGAAAAAAGTATGTTTGATTAAAAATGAGAGGCGCTATTAAGCGCCTTTTTTTATTTTAATAAAATCATCTTATTTATTTTGCTAAAGGTTTTTGAGCCGTCAGTTGCTTCGGCATTCATTTCGTAAATATAAACTCCACTGCTCAGATTATTTGCATCAAAGTTCAATTCATAGGTTCCGGCAGTTTGTGTTTTATTTTCTAATAATTCCACAAGCTGGCCGACTGAGTTATAAACGGCAATATTTACTCTACTTTCAATCGGAATGCTGTATCTAATTCTAGTTTCCGGGTTAAATGGGTTGGGGTAATTCTGCTCTAAAGCAAACTCTGTTGGAATACTTTGGAATACATTCACAACATCTGAATATTCATACTGCCCATCAAAATCAATTTGCTTTAATCTGTAGCTGTAATCTGCAGCTATAATATTATCGTCAATAAATCTGTAAGATTTTGGGGAATTGCTGTTGCCATATCCAACCACAAATCCAATCTTTTCCCATTTCTCACTTCTTACCTCTTCCGTCTCGCATCTTTCTATTTCAAATCCATAGTTGTTCACTTCTGTTGCTGTTTCCCAGTTTAACTCTACTGAATTATCATTTAATAATGCTGTA
>JANQIV010000153.1 GCA_028282005.1 Melioribacteraceae bacterium
TTTAATATCTCGAGGTTGTTGTGGAATATTTTGAAAAAATTAAAATTCTGGAATTTTCAACTATTCTTGCGGGACCAACAGTCGGAATGTTCTTTGCCGAACTTGGTGCGGAAGTAATTAAAGTAGAAAACCCTCTTTCAAAAGGTGATACGACGAGAGGCTGGAAAACTCCAATGGAAGAAAGGGACCAAGATTTAACAGCCTATTTTTGCTCTGCTAATTGGGGAAAGAAATCGATAGCTTTGGATTTGAAACAAGACGAACACTACGAAGTTTTCACTAAGCTTGTAAAAAGATCGGACATATTTATAATTAACACTAAACCCGGAGACGACAAAAAATTAAAAGTTGATTACGAAACCATAAAGAAATACAATGAGAATATTATTTATGCACATATTACCGGCTATGGTTTGGATGACAGCCGTCCTGCTTTTGACGCAGCAATTCAAGCTTATTCAGGATTTATGTCGATAAATGGAACTGAAGAAAGCGGTCCGGTAAAAATGCCGGTTGCACTTATCGATATTCTAGCGGCCCATCAAATAAAAGATGCTATTTTATTAGCGATCATTAAAAATTCTGACCAAGGAAAGATATCGAAAGGAAGTTATATCAATTGCTCTTTGCTGCAGGCTGGAATTTCTTCACTTGCTAACCAAGCAACGAACTACTTTCATAATCGGGAAATTATGAAAAAAGAATATGAAGGGAACGAAGAAAAAATTAAAGAATGTATTCCGGTGCGTACCGGTTCAGACCATCCGAATATATTTCCTTACGGAACTTTGTTTAAGACTAAGGACGCTGATAAAAACATAATGCTTGTTATTGGAACAGATGAGCAATTCAGGGTCTTTTATAAACTTTATTTATCAAACACAGATCCCAAAAATAGAATTGAGTTTGAAGAAATAGAAACTAATGAACAGAGAGTAATACAAAGAAATAAATTAAAGCAATTCATTGGAGAAGTGCTAAAGAAAAAAAACTCAGATGAACTAATAAATGAACTAAACAAAAATAAAATTCCTGCTGCAGTAGTGTTGAATATAAAAGAAGTTTTTGAACAAAAACAAGCTAAAGAAATTCTCTTAGAGAAAGATCAAATATTCGGACTTCGAACATTTGTAAGTAATATGAGTGATGTTGACAAAGTAGAACTTAATAAACCACCAAGGTTCAATGAAAATGGAAAAGATATTTTAGTAAATATTTTGAAGTACAACGACAAAGATGCCAATAAAATTATGAAGGGGATTTAAGATTTCAGCCTGTTGCAATGTTCAAGATAGCTGTATTTCGATAATCTAAAAATATCAAATATATCTTTACCTTCTTTAGACTGGCGAACCACAGCGTATGTTAATCCAACATTGTATTGTTTAATAAATCTGAAGCAATTATAAACTTCGCTAAGTGAGGACGGATTATTTATAAAATAAAACATACATTCAACAGTGGAGCTACCAGGAGTTCTCCATAATATAAAATCACTATTAACTTCCTGTTGGTCAAAATGTTTTTGTTTGGATAATTCTCTAAAAAAGTCTGCAATTGTTTTAAAATTTGTCGAAAAGAGTTTTACCCATTTTTTTTCTAAATTCTTTTCAATTGAAAAAAACAAATTGTATAAATCAAGTCTTCTTCTCGTATTCGAAGCATTAACGCTTTTTTCTGCAATCATTTCAGTATCCGCATTAATCTATGGTATAATCTTTCCATTTCTCTTTCAGAAAGGAAAGAATCTTAATTATAATTAAATTTTTAAATGAACTGTTGAATGGAATAGGGATTAGAACATAATGAAGTTAGTTGCAAAAGAAAAATAAGATTACGTTAAAAAATTGTTAAGCCAAATATTCTTTTATTTTTGCAATAAAAACATATTTTACACCGTTTTTTTTGACTACACTTTTTAATGAAAATCATGTCCTAGCTTATTCTTTTCATTTTATGGTTTTCTGAAGTACACTTTATTTTTGTCTAAAACAATTACAATTATTTCGATTTGACATGATAATCACAACAATTTTAAAGATTTCCGGAAAGATTATTTTATCTGTAAAACGGTATTTGCAAAATATTTTTTTAAAAGTGGTGACTTAGAAATTAAAGTACCGCAAAATCTTTTGCGGCACAGTTAATTAAATGAAAAACCAACGTATTTCTTACCTTTTTGCTACACAAAATGTGACATTATCTCCATTCCAAAGATCATCTCCAATTAATACATCATTGTGAAAGGAGTATTCTTTGTAATTATGTTTCGTTATTATGTTTCTCAAATCATCATAAGAAAAGAAGTGAGTCCAAAATCGGTAAGAACCAACATTTCCGGAATCTTCTATAACAATGTGTTGATACAAAATCACTTTCTCTTCTTCATAAAGAAACGATTCAGATAAAGCAAGATACGGGTCCGGTCTCCAAAAACCTTGTTCTGTTAATTCCCAATTTTTTGGTGAAACTTTCTTTTCAATATTTTTTTCACTTAAAACATCGAAAATAAATGTACCATCAGGTTTTAATGCTTTATTGATCTTTTGCAATAATTCATCTCTTTCGGCAGGAATCAGTACTCCTAAGTCTGTGAAAATCAAGATCACTAAATCAAATTCATTTTCAAAATCCATTTCAAGGTAACTTTGGTTAATGTAATTGATTTCAAGTCTCTTCTTTTCAGCCTCTTTTTTAGCATAATCAATTGAATTCTTGGAAAAATCAATTCCGGTTACGTGATGGCCTTTTTTTGCAAATATTTCGGCATACAAACCAGGTCCGCATCCCAAATCAAGAATCTTGAGATTTTGGCCTTTTGCTTTATCTAAAATCCAATCAATAGTACTATCTATGCTAGTTTTTTTCCTGCTTGCTAAATCAATTTCTTCATTCAAATGTATGGACAATAATTGCGATGAAATGTATTCATCAGTCCACATAATTTTACTGCCTTTTTCATATAACTTTGGTTTTTCTGATAATTTAATTACTTCATTTAAATTCATCTTTTCCTCTGATTTTTTAAAGTTCATCAAATAAAAAATTGCTTCTCTAATTTCTATTATTATAAAAAGGGAATAGCCACACCAATGGCTAAAGATTAGCTTTTAAGCTATTTTGAAAGATTTGTTGATATGTAATTAATTCGATTTCATAACATTATTAAAATAAGAATAATATCATGAAAAGGACAATAAAATTTAAGCAAAGAAAATCTCCGCTGCTAAGAATGAACAATTTACTTAACAGCAGCAAATTATAAATTAACCTTTCTCAAATTCTCTGTGATTGCAGCGTTCACATGGCGGAAGAGTGTCCGTATCTTCGTCCAATACAATTCTGGTACCGCATTTCTTGCAATAGTAAACTCCTTTTCCTGGTTGTTCACCTGTACTTGGCATATTTCCTCCAGATATATTATTATATATAACATTTATTCTCTAAGCTAAACAAAAAGCAACGGGAATAAATTATTTTGAGCTCACTGATTTTGATTTGCCATTAAGTTTTTATAAAACTTTTGAACTATTACACAATTTAAGCATTTTCAAATTAAAAATCTTTTGAAGAAAACTTAACAATGCGGCATTATAAGATAAAGAACAGTTTTCGATTGATTATTTGTCTCTCCACAAAATTTAAAACGATAATAATATCAAAAGCACCGTTGATGTTACTGTCGAGGAAATACTGTTTGGGGTATCTAAATTCTGTAATAATTGTATCGGAGTGGCCACTAAGTTTATACTTTTGATTCTCCAATTGAAACGAATGAGTGAATACTGTATCTTGTTCGGAATCATCAAAGAAGTAAATAAAACTGGGTGATTCTGAGGCAGTTAATTCAATATCTTTTGTAATTCTGTTACGTAAAATGAAATCATAGTTTATTGAATCTTTAGCATCGTGATACCTATGAAGATGCCCTGATAATGGTTCGCCATCTTCTAATATTTCAATTTTCTTGGTCAAATATGGATCCAGTCCATTATCTACTCCACGAAATGATATGCGTAAATCATATATGCCTGAGTAAGCTTTTAATCCGCTGTAAATATCGTTTGGATCCCAAATATGATGGTGCCAACTTAAACTTTCGCTTAGTATTTCGCCAACTTTTAACGAATCTTCATAATCAATAAATCCGATTATCGACGGCTCAGCAATAATTAATTTGTTGTTCGAATCTGTTATTCTCCATGATAAATAAGGGGGGAAATTACCAATGACAATATGAAGTCCTTCTTCGTTTGATTTGTTTTCAAGATAAACAATTGCAGATAATGGCTCATCCAGATTGTATGAATCTTTTAACGAATCGCACCTTAAAAAAATACCCTCTTTTAATTCTCTTAGGATTATATTTGAATCATCAACTTCTTCCTGTTCATCATCATCAGGTTCAATTATATCAATCACATCAGGCTCAACAACTGGGTTTTCTTCTTTACATGCAAGTAAGATGAGAGTAAAAACAAATAGCAATAATGTTGTTTTGATCATCATAATAAATTATAGATTGAATTTGAAGTGTAAGTTACAGATAAATTGAAAATGTAAAAAGGCAATTAAAATTAACCTATCAAAGTTTAATCGGTTGTGGTGTCCTAATAAGTCCCTCAAATTGAGGGACTTATATTGCATGTAAAATCATAAAACTTTTGCTTCTTCCATAATGATTATGTAAGAATATCCAGCACCAAAATCTTTATTTAGTGCAATTACACCTTCAAATGTTACAACATCACCATTGTTTACAAGTTCGTCAGTTGTAATAGTTAAATCAAAAGAATTTTTATCGCCGGTTCCATCCTGAATATGCACCCAGTTTCTTCCCATAATTTGCTTATTCACTTTGGTAACTTTTCCTTTGATTTTAACTTTTTTGTCACTGTATTTTTCCATGTTATTGTACAGCTCAGCAATCGTAATTCCGCCTTCTGCTGTTTCAATAGATAGTTCTTCTTTAGAAAGTACCGGCTTTTGAGGAGTGCTCATACCACCTTGAGCTGATCCCATCATTGAAGAAGACATCGTACTGGTTGAGTTGAACTCCTGAATAAATAAAATTCTATCGAAGGTTTTATTTAAATCTTTACTCTCAAAATTTTTCATTTCAAGTGCTTGTGTGAAAACGTATTCTTCACCTACTTCTATCTCTCTTCTTGTTACTGCCACCCAATATTCATCGTCATTTTCTTTAACTTTTAGATAAGTATATTCGGTTGCTTGAATAACTTCGTCAACTAGAACTTTATGTATGTTTGAATGTGGATCAGTGTTTTCTGATTGAGTTTGTTTTTCTTCTTCTTTTTTACTGCAGTTTATAGTTAAAAATACAACTGTTAGCAAAACTAAAATAGATTTATAATTCATACTTCTTCCCGTTTAGATTTGATTGGTATAATTCAAATATAATAAAAAGAGTAGGTAATCTGAAAATATTTTTGATATTGAATTGTACAAAAAAAGCCGGCTATTTGCCGGCTCTATTTAGGAGAATTATTGTTTGAAAAAAGGAAAATTATGAAGATCGAGTGGATAACCTTCTCCGGAGACTCTCCCACCGTCATCTTCAAAAACGCCATGATAAAATTTTAGCATATTGTTTTCTTCAAGAATAAAAAACGTTTGTTTAAAATTCTCAGTTCTACCGGTAGATAAATTAGTTGATGTTCCGGATATTTTATTCGCTTTTACTGTTTGACCATTAATAACTGCAGTTATTTCACCTTTGGATTCAAAATTTATATCAATAATTTGAGTTTCAACCGGGTTTCCATCGCAATTTCCTTCGTTATAAACATAAATTGTAATTTTCAGCGAATTATCATTAAACTCTAAAGTCTCTTTCATGTTTACACCGCCAATAACCTCACAATTTGTTTTCCAAGTTCCATTTAAGTCAACTTCATTCCCCGCAGAGGAAATTATTCTAAGTTCGGCGGTATCTTCATTTATTTGCGGACTTACCGGTGAATCGCTGCTGCAACCTGTAAATAATACGAAAGTCAATGATAGTATTGATAAAACTAGTCTCATTTTTACATCTCCTTTGTTTTTGTGTTTATATGTTAGTCGCAAAAGCGATGCCAAATGAGACAACAAATCTGAAAACGACCTAACTTGTTGTTTTATAATACCTTATGAATTCTTAGAGGATTTGTGATTTTAATTAGTGATGTCAAAATCTTGACTAGTGTCAATATATTGACAATTTAGGATGGTTTTTCGATACCCAACTTTTTCATTCTGGCAATTAATGTTGTTCTTTTTAAGCAAAGCAATTCAGAAGCTCCATTTTCACCACTCAATTTCCAATTTGTTTGTTTAAGTATTTTCAAGATGTGATTTTTTTCAATTTCTTCTAAAGATGTAATTGAATTATCATCTACTAATTCATCATTATCGAAAAATTTTGAAAGTTCTAGTTTATTCCCGGTTGATAAAATAACTGCTCTTTCAATCACATTTTCCAATTCTCTTACATTACCCGGCCAGTAATATTTCTTAAGAATGTTCAAAGATTTTGCCGGAATATTATTTATCTCTCTTCCATTTCTTGTGGCATACTTTCTTACAAAATGATTTGTCAACAACTCTATGTCATCTTTTCTTTCCCTGAGTGGAGGTATTTGCAAAGGAATAACATTGAGCCTGTAAAACAAATCTTCACGGAAGTTTCCTTTCTTAATTTCTTCTTCAAGATTTCTGTTTGTTGCCGTGATTACTCTGACATCAATTTTCTCAGTTTTTGTACTTCCAATTTTTTCAATTTCATTTTCTTGTAAGACTCTTAAAAGTTTAGCTTGCAAATCTATGGGCAGTTCTCCGATTTCATCAAGAAAAATTGTGCCTTTATCCGCCAAACCAAATCTGCCTAGTTTGTCTTTTATGGCTCCGGTAAAGGCTCCTTTTACATGTCCAAACAATTCGCTTTCAATTAAATTTGTTGGAAGTGCAGCACAATTTACTTTCACTAATGGCCTTTCAGCTCTTTTGCTTAAGTTGTGAATTGCCCGGGCTATTAACTCTTTACCAGTTCCGGATTCACCTGTAATTAATACTGTCGACTCAGTAGGTGCAATGCTTTCAAGCTGAGAGAGCATTTCTTTCATTTTTTGGCTGTTCGTAATTATCTCACTAAAATTGTGATCAAGTTTTATCTCGTCTCTTAAATAAACATTTTCTTGATTCAATTTTTCTTTTAGAGTTTCAACTTCATTGAGAGCTTTTTCCAAAGAAATAAGAGTATCATTTTTTAAGTCAATTTCTTTGACCAAATCTTTTCTTTTTTCATTCAGTTCTTTATTCAATCCGGCAAAATTGTATGCAAGGAAAACAGAAATAGAAATTAAGAAAAACAAAAATCCATACCTCTCAATTGGAAAAGTAGACTGATATAAGTGTAAAGAAATTACATCGGATGTTGATATTAATCCGAAAATGAAAAGCAAAATAGTCACAGAAATGCCGGATACAATAATCCAATTGGCTTTTAGAACTGGATTTAACTTTTTCATTATTGCTAAAATTACAATTCGTAAAATTTCCAAAAAGAATATCAAAGTAATTATTTGACCAAGTCCTTCAGAGGAAAGTGGGTTGAAAAAACTGAAAAGAAAAACTGAGATTCCAAGTCCGGCAAAAATAAAACCGTACTTAGGAACTTTTTTATAGAATAGAGAATAAGCCAAAAAGAGAATAGAAATTAATGCTATGCATACACCAAAATAATTCAGCCTGATATTAAAAAGATATTCTGCTTCAGGCAGACTGAAAAAGTTTTGAATATCGAAAAAAACATTTAAAGCAAAACCCAAGGAAATTAATGAAAAAAATAAATTTGCTGTGGGCTGTCTATAAAATAAAAACAAACTGAAATGAATTATAAAAAATGCAATGCTGATTCCGGAAATCAACATTTGATGTGTTTTAATTTTTTTCACAAAATTGTTTCGCAAAAAATTTGTTGATTTAAGATCAACAAACTCAAAATAAAATCCCGGCTGAAAACCTTCCCAAGTACCTTCACCTATATCAGCTGAATATTTTATGGAAATTAAATGTTTTGATTCATTTAATGTATCAACTTTTGAAAAATTTACAGGTATTATTTCTGGAAAAATGTTAAAGAATTTCCTGCCTTCATTTTCTTTGTTTCTTATAATAAGTTTTCCATCCAAATATAACTCGGCATAACCTGAATACCTGAAAACCAATCCCCAAAATTTGTTTTGATCTATTGCTTTATTTTCAATTTTGAATCTAAAAAGTCCATCACCATTCCAATCTTCTAAGGGGAAAGTACTAATATCGACATCTATCCAGTTACTATCGTCATAGTTGAGATTTATCCATTGGGAATCTTCAATATTTCCTTTGTAATACTTATAAAACTTGGGGAAAATAATCTCATCTTTTGCTAAAGAGTTATTTACAAACCCAGTCAGCAAAAGGAAATAAAAAAAGAGATAACTGAATAATTTATTCAAGAGATTTTAATATTTAGTTTTAGGATTAATTGTTCAGATATTCGAAAATATTATAATAATTTAATAATAACTATAAACTTGATTATTATTTTTTTTTATTCAAATTGCCATGTCTTTTTAAATAATTTTGGTAGAGATGAAAGAGATTAGAAATATAGCAATTATAGCACACGTTGACCACGGCAAAACAACATTGGTTGATGAGCTTTTGAAACAAAGTAAAATATTTCGCACCAACCAAGTTGTGCAGGAAAGGTTTTTGGACTCGAATGATCTTGAAAGAGAACGCGGAATTACAATTCTCTCAAAAAATATTAGCATACCATATCACGATATAAAAATAAATTTAATCGATACACCCGGTCACGCTGACTTTGGCGGAGAAGTTGAACGTGTATTAAAGATGGCTGACGGAGTTCTGCTTTTAGTTGACTCTTTTGAAGGCCCAATGCCACAAACAAGATTCGTATTAGAGAAAGCACTACACCTTCACTTAAAACCGATCGTTGTTATCAACAAAGTTGACAGGCCGGATAACAGGCCGGATGAGGTTTTGGATGAATGCTATGATCTGTTTATTGATTTAAACGCAGACGAAGACCAGCTTGACTTTCCGGTAATTTATGCAAGCGGCAGAAATGGTTGGGCAATCAAAGAACTTGACGACGAAAGGAAAGATTTAACTCCCCTACTTGAAACTATTGTTCGATCTATTCCAAAGCCGGACTTAAAAGAAGGAACAGTGCAAATGCAAGTTACTTCTTTGGATTACAATGATTACGTTGGCAGAATCGGCATCGGAAGAATTTTCAGAGGTACGTTAAATAAGCAAGAACCATTGGCAATAATCAAACGCAACGGAGATATCCACGATGTTGCATTAAAACAAATTTTTGTTTTCGAAGGATTGGAAAGAAAAGAAGTAGACGAAGTCACTACCGGCGACATCTGTGCAATAGTTGGAGTAGAAGATATTGATATTGGCGATACAATTTCCGATAGAGAAAATCCCGAACCAATGCCAATAATTGCAATTGATGAACCGACAATCAGCATGCACTTTACTGTAAACACATCCCCATTTTACGGCAAAGAAGGAAAGTATGTTACATCACGCCATTTAAGAGACAGGCTTTACAAAGAATTACAGCATAATGTTGCGCTTCGTGTTGAAGAAACCGGATCACCGGATACTTATAAAATTTCAGGTAGAGGAGTTTTACATTTATCTGTGTTGATTGAAAACATGAGACGCGAAGGTTACGAGTTTGCCGTAGGTCCGCCGAAGGTAATTTACAAAGAAATTGATGGGAAAAAAGCTGAACCGATTGAAATATTAACAGTGGATGTACCAAGCGAGCATTCCGGCAAAGTAATTGAAATTGTTGGAACCCGTAAAGGTGAAATGATAAAAATGGAACAAAAAGGAAATCTTGCAGCACTTGAGTTTCATATTCCTTCACGCGGATTAATGGGATTTAGAAATAGAGTACTTACTCTTACTCAAGGTGAAGCAATTATGCACCACCGTTTTTATCAATACGAATTTTTTAAAGGCTCTGTTGTGCAGAGACAAAACGGAGTATTAATTTGCATGCACGATGGCACATCAACGACATATGCAATCAACTCATTACAGGATAGAGGTAAATTTTTTGTTGATCCTGGTGAATCGTGCTACCGCGGACAGATAATGGGTGAAAATAATAAAGACAATGATTTGGAAGTTCATATTTCCCGTGAGAAAAAATTGACAAACATGCGTGCAGCTGGTGCGGACAAGTCTGCAAAAATTGCTCCGGCTACAAAATTTACACTTGAAGAATCATTGGAATATATAAAAGATGATGAGTTAGTTGAGGTTACCCCTAAATCGATACGGATGAGAAAACTTTACCTTGATCCGAATGATAGAAAGAAACACGCGATGAAACATTCATAAATTTTAAAGGGCAATAATATTTTGCCCTTCTATTCTAAAATTTTAACTGCTATTTCTTTTAAAAATTTTGCAGCAACCATTGCAGTCATTCCATTAATATCTCTTTGTGGATTTAGCTCAACAATATCTGCACCTACCACTTGGGCATTAATTTTCTGAATTAAATTGATAACATCTCTTGACGAACATCCACCAGGTTCGTAGTGAGAAATTCCTGGTGCAAAAGCTGGATCCAGAATATCTAGGTCAAGCGAAATATAAACCTGAGAATCTAACTTAAGCGAGTTTACTTCTACCCAATTTTTCATTTCAATTGTCTCAACACCAAATTTAACACCTTGTTCTTTTTGATGCTGATTCATTCCTCTGATCCCAACCGAAACCATTCTCTTCACAAGATTTTGCTCCATAACTCTGGCAAATGGACAAGCATGCGAATACTTATTCCCCTCAAATTCATGATACAAATCAGGATGAGCATCAAAGTGTAAAACAGTTAAATCTTTGAAAAAATTAGAATGAGCTTTTACTAATGGGTATGATATAGCATGATCTCCGCCGAGAGCAATTATTTTCACACCATTTTCTAAAATTTTGTTAATCGGCTCTTCAATCTGCAAAACTTGGTTTGAGTTATCATTAAACTCAAACGAACCAATCTCAACCAGCCTTTCCTCTTTCGACAAATCAACCCGGTTTTCTGCACACATGTTTGATGAATCGATATGAAGCGCTTCTATAATTTTTTCGGGCCCCTCAGCCGTACCTTTTAAAAAAGTTGAATTCTCATCACTAGGGACACTGATAATTGCAACTGAACTTTCTTTGTTTATACTTTTAAGTTTTTCTAAATCTATCATTCCTCTACCTTTAATTTTCTAAATCAGGAAATAATTGAGGGCTTCTTCGGTGCTTAGTTGCTTGTTCGTAAGAATAAATATATTTGATCAAATCCGGTTCACTAAAGGCTCTTCCGAAGAACGTCATGCCAACAGGTAAACCTTCCTTTGTGTATCCTGTTGGGACTGTAATAGCCGGAAAGCCGGTGTGGGGAGAAAGGACCTGGCTGTTATCGCCGTCAGGGCTTTCCATGTCCCCAACTTTTCTAGGTTGGTTGCTCCACGTCGGATAAACAATTGCGTCAACATTGTGTTTATCCATTTCTTTTAAAACTGCTTCACGAAATTTGATATTCTTTTCAGTGTTGTAAAGATCTCCGCAAAACGGTTCACGTTCACCAGGCGGAGTCGAGTATTTCATCTCGTTTTCAATGCCTTCTTTAACATAAGGTAAAAACAACCCCGAGTCATAAATTTCTTGTAAAGTTTTGTAAGGTGCTTTTTCTCCAAGTGACGAAAGGTAGTTGTTTAAATCATGTTGAAAAGTGCTTCTCCAAATATCTTTGGTAAGTTCATCATAATTTGGAATATCAAATGGATCAATTATTTCTGCACCTAACTTTTTTAATTCTTCAACTGCCTGCAATGTAATAGCTTTTATTTGGGAATCAATTGTTTCAGTATCGATGTATCTTCTAAACACAGCTATGCGAGCACCCTTCAAACCATCCTTCTGTAAGAACTGAGTGTAGTTTTCAGTTACTTTACCATCACTTAGTTTTGTTATCGGGTCTGCCGGGTCGTAACCTGCTATCACTTCAAAAACACGAACCGCACCTTCTACAGTCCGTGCCATTGGCCCACCGATATCATTACGCAAGAAAAGCGGGATAATACCATCTCGACTTGTCAACCCCATTGTCGAACGAATTCCCACCAAACCATTGTGTGAAGAAGGCCCACGAATTGAATTGCCGGTATCAGTACCCAAACCTAACACGCCAAAATTCGCAGACACAGCTGCTGCTGTTCCGCCGCTGGAACCTGCGGGTACTCGATCTAAGTCGTATGGATTTCTCGTAATTCCTGAAATAGAGCTAACAGTAATAACATTACTGAAAGCCCATTCTGCCATGTTTGATTTCCCCAAAATTATAACTCCGGCTTCACGAAGTTTTCTCACTTGAAAAGCATCATCGTGAGGAAGCGAACCCTTTAACGCAAGCGATCCGCCTGCAGTCTGCATATCCTGCGTATCATAATTATCTTTAACAATTATCGGGATTCCGTGTAACGGCCTCAATTTTCCTGTACGCTTAAATTCTTCGTCAAGTTCTTTTGCTCTTCTTAAAGCGTATTCATTAATCACAACCATTGAATTAAGTCTGCTCGACTGGTCGAAATACTCAATCCTTTTTAAATACATTTCTGTTAATTGATATGCAGTTAAATCTCCAGATTCATAAGCTTCGTGAACTTTAGAAATTGTTGTTTCAATAATGTCGAACTCGGAAACATATTGTAAATTTATGCTTACCGGAAAGGATAAAATAAAAGGAAAGATTGCTAAAAATAATCTGATCATTATAAAACCTTTAGTTTGGGAAGTAATATTTAAAGTAAGTATTTCAAATTATTTGAACAAATATGCTGTAAATGTATTTGGAGTTATCTGAATTTAAATTTTATATTTCACTGTTTGTTAAACAAATGATACTCTCATGAAAAATCTAATTATTAGCTCGATGTTATTTATAACATTATGCTTTGCCCAACAAGAAAAGCTGCCGGAAGGCTTCGTTTACTTAAGCGAATATTTAACCCATGTTGAAATCGATTTAAGGTATTTTTCTAAAGATAATTTTGTTGGTGACACAGTCAACAGTTACCACTCAAATAAATGCATTATATCTATTGAAGCAGCAAAGGCTTTGAAGAAAGTGAATGAAGAACTAAATGCAAAGGGAATCGGATTAAAAGTTTTCGATGCTTACCGTCCGCAAGGGGCGGTGAATCATTTTGTGAGATGGGCAAAGGACATGGGTGATACTTTGACCAAATCAAAATATTATCCAAATGAAAATAAAAAGTATCTATTTAAGAGAGGATATATTGCTTCTAAGTCTGGCCATTCTCGGGGAAGTACAATTGATTTAACTTTGATAGATCTTGAAACAAAAGTAGAATTAGATATGGGCTCTGGCTGGGATTTCTTTGGGAAAATTTCTTGGCCAATGAGCGGCAAGGTAACTGCCGAGCAAAAAGAAAATAGAATGCTACTTCGCAACACAATGATTAAGCACGGCTTTAAACCTTATGAAAAAGAATGGTGGCATTTTACTTTAAAGGACGAACCTTATCCGGATACTTATTTTGATTTTCCTGTAAAATAAAAAGCCCGATTAATTCGGGCTCTTCTATTCAAAAATTTCAATAACTAATTCTTTGTTAAAACAATATCCGTATTTGTATTTTGACCGGCAGAAACTGTAATTGTTAAAGAACCATTTTGGTAGCCGGTTTTCACTGCACTAATTGTGTAATTTCCTGGGTTCACATTCGTAATACTAAATTCACCACTTGCATTTGTTAAGACCGAACTGGTACCGGGACTAGTAGAAATAAGGACACCTTCAATAGGCGTTACTGAAGCCGAATCAACTTCAGTTACCGTTCCACTAATAGAACCTGTAGAGATTAACAGGGTAAAGTTTGCTGTTACACTTTCTCCTGCTGCCACTGTCACATCTCCCGAATTACTGCCATAGCCTGTTTTGGTAACATTTATTTTGTAAGAGCCAGGAGTCAAATTCATAATTGAGTATTGACCTTGATCATCAGAGGTTACCAGACTTGAAGCAGGGACTGTTGTAATATTTGCACCTGATAAAGGATCGCTGCTTAAAGCATCAGTAATTACTCCTTGAATGCCGCCTGTGGTTGGAATTGTAGTAGTATCGGTTTCTTGCATAAAGATATCTGCTATTGAAGTATCACCAATAGCGACTTTTACACTAATTGTTGTAGAGTCGTACCCTTCTTTTTCAGCAGAAAGCACATACGTACCCGCTGATATTCCTTCGATTTTAAATACTCCCGAAGCATTTGATGTTACCGAACTCGTTACAGGTTCAGTTGTTATGTTAACTTGATCCAGCGAGTTAAAAGTAACCAAATCTTTTACGGTACCGATAATAGTACCAAAATTATTGACCACTTCTTCTGGTTTTAATAGAAAGTCAGCCGTAGTTGTTTGCCCTGCTAATACGGCAACTTCAGTGGTTGATGTTTCAAAATCTTCTTTGGAGGCTGTAATTGTATAAGTACCGGGCTTAACATTTGTAATTTCAAATTGCCCGTTGGAACCTGTATTAACCGAGTTTGTTACCGGTGATGTAGTTACGTTTACTTGGGAAACTGCTTCTCCTGTTTCCGAATTTGTAACAGTACCTGAAATAATACCTACATTATCTCCGGAGTTATCTTGATAAATTGAAAGAATAAAATCCGCTACAGCTGTATTGTTCGGCGAAACTGTAACATTAATAGTTAAGGTATCGTATCCATCTTTTGCTGCGGTAACACTATATGTTCCACTATCAACATTAGCAATTTCATATTCACCGGAATTGTCGGTAGTAACTGAACTTGTTGCCGGATTAGTGAAAATATTTACTTTGGTCAACGGGTTTTCATTGCCAAATTCTGTTACAGCACCTTTAATTTTTCCGAGTCTCGAAGTTGGTTCAACCGGTGATTCTTCTTCGCTGCATATCAACATAAAAAACATTAAGAATAAACTGTAAACTGCTCCTAAGATTAATTTCATGACTAACTTTTACCCTTTAAATATGGCTGGTTATAATTTTCTTAATAAATTTCTTTTTCTATTTCTTCTTTTTCTTTTGACCTTAAAACAATAACATTTTCTTTTCCATTATCGGAAATTAATCTTACAACTTTAAGTTTATAGCCATCGTAGTTTGTGTATTTGTGAGATGTACCATTGAATGTAAACGAGATATGATGAAGTTCTATTTTTACTTCTTTAACTTCAGCAGGCCACGAATTACCAAACCTGCCAATAAATAGAAAATCATTTTCTTTTTGATAGTTTATAAATTGATTATAATTTTGAAATGTCTTGCCAACTTCACTGCATGAGCAAAGTAAGATAATCGAACAAAGACAGAATAAACAAATCTTTTTAAGTAAGATTCTCTGCATTTCTCAATTTCTTAAGATATCTAAAACTTACCATCCTTTGTTCTTTTTCATGCCAGAGTTTAAGCCACAAAGATTTCAGACTGGTCTTTATTGTCAAAGGCTCAACTTCTTGCAAACCTTGTATTTCATCGTAGCATTGCTGCAAATAATAATTTGGTATGTTTGGTTTTAAATGGTGAATATGGTGCAATCCAATATTACCGGTGAACCATTGAAGTATTTTTGGTAGTTTGTAATACGAGCTACCTTCTAATGCAGCTTTAACTGGATCCCATTCATGCTTACGCGCCCAATAGACTTCTTCATATTGATGCTGAACATAAAAAAGCCAAACACCAAGTGAACCCGAAGTTAAAGTTAATGGTATTTGAATTATGAGATAATCCCACAATCCAATTGTAAAGCTGAAAACTAAAGTAATAATAAGTAGCGCAACATTAGTAATAAATACACTTCTTCTTTGAATTTTCTTTGATCCCTTTTGCGAGAATCTTTCTGATAAGATAAAAATTATCGCTGGGCCAAGTCCAAACATGATAAAAGGATTTCTGTAAAGCCTGTAATAGAGTTTTTTGAATCTTGAAGAATTGCAATATTCGTCAACAGTCATTGTCCAAACATCACCGATCCCACGTCTGTCCAAATCACCGGCTGAAACATGATGCAAACCGTGAGATCTTCTCCATTCTTCAAAAGGAGTTAAAGTCATTATTCCTGAGATGTAACCAAAAATTCTATTAGCAGTATTTGATGTAAAAAACGAGCCATGGCAGCAATCATGAAACATTATAAATATTCTGATAAGAAATCCGGAAGCCAAAAAGATTACCGGTAGCAACAGTAGATAGTTGTATTCATTTTCAACAAGGTAAATTGCAATTGCCCATAAAGCAATATACGGCAATACTGTATTTAGTATCTGCCAAAATGCTTTTAAGTTGTTTGCTTTAGTAAATTTCGAAAGGTCTTTGTACCAGTATGGTTTTTCAAAAGTAGCTTTTTTGCTTTCATAACCGTTCTGCATTAATAAAATCCAATCAATTAATATTTTAGATATTGCATCTAAGTTAATGTTTTTTTTCAAAAACTTATGATAATTTTATGCTATAAACGTATTTTTTTGAAAAAAATTCTATCCTATTTTTAATTGATCTAAAATAATCTTATCAAAAATCTATAACCAACCTTACATTAAAAAATCTTTTGCTTGAAATACGGGAAATTCTTGTAGGGGTGTTGAATTCATCAAATACTTTTACCCACTCGTAACCAACAACATTATAGTGATTAAATACATTTAACACTTCTGTTATTACTGTTAAGTTAAAGAACTTGCTTATTTCAAATTTTGCAGAAAGGCCCATATCAACCCTGAAGAAAATTAAGTATTCCTTCGGATTACTGTAATCGACAGAAACGATCGAAGCACCTGGCTGCTGATTTCCTTCTATCCTTCTTTGGTGATATAAAAATCCGCTGCCGAATAAAAACCTCAAATGCGACTGCCAGTTTAGATGTTTTGGCATTTTATCCTGGAAAAATATTTGAAGTGTGTGCGTTTGATCGGTAAGTCTCCTCCTATAAGGCTGGTTTGAGCCTATAGGTTTTTCCTTTGAATTCAGATAGCTGTAGCCTACCCAACTATTCATTCCTTTTGATATCTCTCCTTTGAACATTAAATCTAAACCGTAAGCAAAGCCTTCAAGCCGTTGGGAGAGGTCATAATTTATTTGAATATTTTCAAGGTAGTAAGGTAGAAGATTGTTGTAATCCTTATAATAAGCTTCTATCTGCAGCTTTACATCTTTCTTTAAATCGTACTCCCAACCCACCACGTAATGAATTGATCTTTGCGATTTTTTGTTGATCGAATTAATATTTTCTACATTTCGTAATTCATTAACAAAAAGAGGCTGATAATAATAACCGAAACTAAAATTGAAAAGATGTCTTTTGTTCAAATAGTAAAGCAAATTAAAACGAGGACTAAATAAATTCTCACCGCTAAACTCTACTACAGAATATCTAAAGCCTATGTTTGTAACTAAATTATCTGTTAATTTAAAATTATTCTCATTATAAATCGAATAACTTGATAAACCCGGTTGAGTTGAAATATTTAGAGGAAGTGCAGATGAATTTGTTGAATCAGTCTCCTCCAAAAATGTTTCGTTAATTACGTTATTCACATCCACAAATTTTAGATCGAATCCAACCAAAGATGAAAAAGATTTATTATCATATTGAATTCTTGGGAGAACTTGGTAAGAGTTGAACTTCACATTATTGTCTGCAAACTCGGAACGTGTTTTCAAGAACCTCTTATCATCATCAATGTTTTCAGCATCAGGATGAAAATATATATCACTGCTTAAATTTACTTTATCTTGTTCATTGGACCAATAATTAACAAGGGAAAGTTCAAAAGATAAATCGCGTTTTATTTTTTCCGAGAACTTTAGTCCAATCAGATTTGTGTTGTATTTGTATGTTCTGTTACCATCATAATTAATTGTTACTGCGCTGAAGTTACCTCTTCCCCCAATGCCCACATGCCCCAGCCATTGTGCAGGTACAAAGTCAAACTTGTTGCCGGAAAAAAGCAATAACAATTCGACATAGCTATCATCCGAAATTTGATAGTTGGATAAAAATTGGAAATCTGTAAATGAAGGTTGATAATTTCCGCTTGTTTGAAGGTCATCTAAAAATAAACCGGGATAAGCATGTCTTGCCCCGACCATCCAGTTAAGTTTGCCGATACTACTTTTGGCAAACGCCCCGGTATTCATCAGGTCAGCCCGTATTTTAAAGTCGGAAGATGTATCATTTCTAGCAGCATAATTAACTTGCAAAGCGGAAGCCATCTTATCACCAAATCTTGCCGAAAAAGCTCCGTTGTAAAATTTAAGGTTTTCAACCATGTCGGGATTTACAAGTGTCTGACTTTCTTCGAAACCTTGCTTTAAGAGAAATGGTCTGTAAATTTCATAACCATTTAAGTAAATAAGATTTTCGTCATAACTTCCTCCTCGCACATTATAACCGCTTACAAGCTCGTTACTGAAGGATACACCTGAAAATATCTGCACTGTTCTTATCGGATCGGAAAACATATTTGGAATTTTTTGAATATCCTTTGTTTCAATACTTTGAACAACAATCAAAGCATCTTCTTTTTTTCCAAAGACTGTAACTTCATCTTCCAATAACGAATGTTTTTCCAAATAAACATTGTAATTCAATATTTTGTTTGTGGAATCAACCACAATTTTTTTTTCGATTGATTTATATCCAACGTAACTAAATCTAATAGTATACTCTCCGAAAGGTAATCTGATATTATAACTGCCTTCTTTATTTGTTATTGTACCTTGCGCAAGATCCTTAACATGAACATTGCAGTTTGCTAAAGGCCGGTTGTTTGATTCGTCAAATACTTTCCCTGAAAGGATTTTCCGGTTTGACTGGGAAAAAATAATTAATGGTAAAAAAGATAGGAATAATAATTTCTTTAACATCGGGCAACCTGAATTTAATCAATTACTAAAAGTAGCAGTTTACCCTTTTTTACCTCCTTTAATTTTGAAGTGTCATTATATGATATTGTCAGTAATAATTCAATGAATAAATAAATACATTTAGCAAGAAACTTTAATAAATATGCTAATTCTATTAAATTGTATTATACTAAAATTTATATTTCAAATTTCTTTAATAATCTATATTTTGAAGAAGTGCATTAATTGATTTAGAAATTTCTGATATTGATTCCGAAAGAATGGATGTGAATATTAAAGGTGCTAAAGGTAAAAAGGACCGGATTTCTCTTTTATCAGAAAACACACTAAATTTATTACGCGAATATTATAAAAGTTATAGACCCAAGGTTTACCTTTTTGAAGGTATAAAAGGTTGCAAATATTCTCCAACAAGTATAGCAAATATTTTAAAACGAGCAGCACAAAAATCAGGTATTACAAAAAATGTTACGCCGCATATGCTACGTCATAGTTTTGCAACTCACTTGCTTGAACAGGGAACAGATTTAAGGTATATCCAGGAATTATTGGGTCATAATAGTTCAAAAACAACTGAGATTTATACTCATGTATCTAAAAAAGCACTTGATAAAATTAAAAATCCACTTGTTGAATTTTTTGAATAAATGTAGTTTGATTGTATTAAGATTATATAAACAATTGTTCTTATGCACTCAGTAGGGAATAATAAGAACAATAAATATACACTAAACGTTAGCACTTATTTGAGAAAAAAATGAAACGATTAATAAAATTCATAGAAAAGAATATTTCAGGCAAAAAGGTTTTAGGATTTTTTATCTTGACCAATCTTGTTTACACCTTTATGCTGACTGTTACAATTCCCAAAACAATGGAATTCTCTAACGGAATGAAATTATTGGATATGATGCCCACAGGATATGATTTGAATTATGTAAGTAAATTATTGACTTCGCTTGGAGAAAATGGACGATTGACATATCTAACTAACCAAATACCTGTTGATATGATTTACCCACTGCTATTCGGACTTTCTTACTGTCTACTTTTGGGATATTTCTTGAAAAAATTGAACAAATTAAATTCCCCATATATTTATCTTTGCGTAATACCGATAATTGCCGGAATTGCAGATTATTTGGAAAATATCGGAATTATCACAATGCTTAAAAACTATCCCGAATTGAAAGAGACTGCAGTTTATACAACTAATATATTTTCAGTTATAAAAAGCATTTCAACAAGTATATTTTTTATTGCATTAGTAGTAATCTTAATAACACTTGGAATTAAAGTATTAAACAGAAAAACAAGTGCTAACACCGTATAAAATTAATTGCTTGTATTAGCCAATTTACGAAAGTCCGCGAGGACTTTCTATCTGTGATTTATTTGCTAAATCAGGTGCTTAAACACGCAACTAATCTTATACAATCACGTTATGCATTAAGAGAATCAACATGAAAAGTCAGATAGAACAGTATATTTCAACGGACAAACAGAAGTTTGAAGACATAGAAAATAGAATAAACCGTGCTATACAATGGTTATAAAGCGTAAGCCTTATCAATCAGACTATCCCTACGCTTCATAGCCAAACCGATATAAATTTATTCAAATTCGTTTACATACTTTTCATAAAATGACGCAATATTTTTATATGCTTTTTCAAGTATTTCATCTTGCGGTAAGAATACTATTCTGAAATGTTTTGTTCCCGGTACTTGCCCGAAACCCGTCCCCGGTACAACAACAACGCCTGTTTCTTTTATCAACTCTTTTACAAAATGTTCGTCATTATTTTTTATTTCTAATTTAGGAAACGCATAAAATGATCCTTCCGGTTTCACACAGCTAATTCCGTCAATCGCGTTTAGCATTTCATATGTCATATCTCTTCTTCTATGAAGTTTTACCATTGCTTCTTCAAGATTTGATTGATCTTCTTCAAGTGAAGGCTGGATACCGTATTGTTCAGGATGGTTCGCACATAATCTTGAACGTAAGATTTTGTTAATTGCTTCAATATAGTCAGAAAGCATTGCTTTATCACCGCTGATAATTCCCCATCCGATTCTAAATCCGGGAACCATATAATTTTTCGACAACCCGCCGAAAGTTATAACAGGAGCGTTTTTGTTAATAGATGCAATTGAAATGTGTTTTTTACCATCGAATAAAAGTTTATCATAAATTTCATCAGAAAAAATCACTAACTCGTTTTCCATTGCGAAATCAACAATCTCTTTTAGTGTATCATAACTACAGTTTGACCCGGTTGGATTATTAGGATTGATCAATATAATCGCTTTTGTTTTTTCATTTACTTTACTTTTAATATCATCAATATTCGGCTGCCAGCCATTGCTTTCATCAAGGTAATATGGATTTTCCATCATTTGCAACTTACTTGCTATCGCAGTATAAAGAGGGTAGCCAGGACTCGGGGTTAATACATTTTCCCCATCGTTAACCAAAGCTGTTAAACAAATATCGATTGCTTCACTGGCACCTGTGGTTACAAATACATCGTGAACATTTTGAATACCTTTTTTTTCAGCTTCTCTTTCGATCGCTTCAACAGCACTTTTAATTCCGGACGATGGCGAATAACCGTTATTGTTTTCAAGCATTGCTTTGTATGTGGCTTCTACTAAATGTCTTGGCGGTTCAAAATCATACTGATTTGGATCACCGATATTTAAATACAACATTTCTTTTCCGGTCTTCGCAACTTCATTTGCTAACACAACAATATCTCTTACAGCATATGTGATATTCTCTGTTCTAACTGCAGGATTAACTTTGAATGTTTTCATATTTATCTCCAGTATTCAGTTTTATTACGTATTGAAATCTATATTTTTTAAAAGATTTTTTCATCTTAATATTTTTACAAAATTTCTAATCTATGCCAGGTTTTAGAATTATTCCAACATTTTTCTGGCCATCTATTTTAACTGTTATAGGCTTATCAAAAGTAATGTGTCTGGTATAGTCCCTCATTTCAACATTAGCTTGCTCTTCAAGCCAATCCCAATCAATAAACCCTTGTTCCAAATGATTATTTACCGTGAAATAACCAACTTTGAAAGAAGTAAGATTTTGGAAGAAGTGAGAACCCTGTGACGGCGCAACATTAAAATCTTTAAAGTTGGATTCAACTATAGCATTTGCTCCAGAGATCTGTTCCCATGTTACAGGAATTCCAAGCCACGGATCAAGTGTACCCCAACGCCCAACTCCAATTAATATGTATCTTTTATTCTGGTTAATTAACAAGGAATTTAATTCACCAATTTCTCTTGCTACCTCTCTTGTTCTCGATCTGTCAAATTGGTTTATATCTACATAAACTATGTCATGAATATTTTGTATTCTGCCATTACCTAAAACGTTTTCACTTTTACAAATTAATTCCGGTTCTTCGTGAGAACTAATATTTAATTCTTCCCTTTCATCGTTTACAACAAGAGGCCTCATTTGGAGAATTCCGAATTCTCTTTTCTTCCCCTGTTCCGGTGATAGATTTGCGGCAAATTCTATTTCAACAGGTGAGCCCATACCCCAAGCACCCATTTCAAGAAGAAGTTCTAAAATTTCGGGCAATGGAAAAACTCTGTATTTTAATATTGGAGCTAATGTAAAAAGTCTGCTACCGTTACGAGATGTTCCATCATAAATAGCATTATTCTCTCCGGAATAAGTCGAGGCAACAAGTGGTAGAGTACTGTCGTTTTCGGCAGAACTCACAAAATATTTTTTCACAAAAATATCATCTGTGATAAGTAAATTATCGTTGCTTTCTTCTAAATCAAGAGCAAAAAATTCTTGCTGGCTGTAGTTCAGTACATCTTCTATAGTCGCGTACTGCAATAAGTGATGGGGAAACTTAGGACAGAAACGAACTGTTGATCCACCCTCTACAATTGTTTTGCCTAATCCAAATGCACACGAAACAATTCCATCAGAAGATTTCAATGGAGGCGCTGGATAAAAATTATAAGATTTACCTACTCCGGAAAACTCTGGGTAAAATCTATTTTTATGGCGGTTGCCGACAACCTTTTGTATTATTACCGCCATTTTTTCTTCTTCTAACCTGTACGAAGTTACTTGAATGTAATCTTTAGTTTTTTGGAAAAATGTTGATGCGTAAACTAGTTTAATTGTGTTTAATAATTGTATTAACCTTATTTCAACATCCGGATGAGAATTCGGCAGCATGTATGTTTCATAAACACCGGCAAACGGCTGGCCCTGTGAATCTTCAAGCAAACTAGATGAACGAACCGCTAAAGGATCTTTTACAATACACAAATATTCTCTCAATTGCTCCACTAGTTCAGGTGCAAAACTCTGAGCGCGTAAAAATCGGCTAATCAATTCTTTATCATCATTACAGTGAAGAGCAAACTGCTCTAAATTATTTTCAGCTAAAAATCTGTCAAAATAATCGGTAGCTACTGTGACAGAGGCCGGCACAAAAATCTCAACATCTTCAAATTGATTTCTGATATCAAAATTACTTAATAGATTATTTATAAACCCGAGTCCTCTTGCTTTGCCACCAATTGATCCACTGCCAATGCGGGCAAAGGAAGTTTTCTTTTCAAAGGATTCCCTGTTAAAATCAAGTATAATTCCAAGCTGACGCGAGCTGCGGAAATCGCGAACTGAGTCGATTAAAAATTCTCTCAAATCACCTATTGAACTGTAATCCGTTACTTTCCGCGGGCGTAGCTGCTGTGCAAGCCAAAACTCAGTACGGGCTTTTAACCAATTAGAGAAATGGTTTCTCTCTCCATGATATTTTATACTTTCATCTGGGACAGATTGCAGAGCTTTCTGCATCTCTTTAAGGTTTTTTGCTCTCCCTACTTCATCACCTTCTGATGTTCTAAAAACGAAATCACCAAAGCTAAAATTATCAACCATGAATTTTTGCACTTCATAAAGTAGAGTTGGAGAGTCTTTAAGTGCAAACGCACATTCTATATCATGAGCTCTTTGTTCATTCTCAGGTGTTTTAGACTGTAATAAAATCGGTAAGTCCGGATTTTGAGATTTAATCTCTTTAGCTAGTTTTATACCCGCATCACTGTCTTTTTTACCTTCTTTATAAAAATCTACATCGGAAATTATACCAAGCATATAGTCTTTGTATTTTTCATAATATTCCATTGCTTCCTCGTAAGAAGAGGCAAGTAGAATTTTTGGACGCGCACGCATCCTTAAAAATTTATGTGAAAGGTTAATCCCCTCTGAAATTAAACTTTGTGACTGATTTAATACTTGTGTATAAACATGCGGTAAATAGGAAGAATAAAAACGGATGCTGTCTTCGACAACTATTATAACTTGAACACCAACATTATGAGTATCGTATTCAACATTATTTTTATCCTCAAGGTATTTAATAATTCCTAATATAATTCTGTAATCACCCTGCCAAATAAAAATTTTATCGAAAATGTCTGACTCTGGATGCTTTATTAAATCAAGCATTTCTCGGTTATTATAACCAAGCAAAACAATAGGAATATCTACACCGGCTTTTCTGACTTTTTTAGCAAAATCAACCGTGTTCATATCTTCTATGTGCTGAGTAGTAAGGATCAAATCGAATCTTTCATCTTGCTCAGCTAATTCGATTGCTTCAGCACCTGATGAAACCTGAATTAACTCTGGCGAATGACTTAAGTTTAATTGCTGATACTCTTTTCTGATAAGTTCGTAAAGCCTGTTGTCTTCCTCAAAAATGTATGAATCATATAAACTTGATACCAGAATTATATCGCGAATTCTGTAGCGCATCAAGTTGTGGAAATCCTGGAATTTTTTGTATTTACTTCCCTTAATTAAATCAGTACTAAATTTATATTTTTTGTTTTGCATAGTTCCCGGCAGTATTTGATTAGCGCGATAATATAGAGAATTTTATGAGTATTTCTAAACAAAAAAGGGCTGCCGTTGGCAACCCTTTAATAATCTATGGAAGTACAAATTATACAATACCTAGATCTAACATCGCGTCAGCAACTTTTACGAAACCGCCAATGTTTGCACCATTAACGTAGTTACCCGGTGTACCATATTTTTCAGCAGTAGTAACACATGTTTCGTGGATGCTTTTCATGATCATTGCTAATCTGTTATCAACTTCTTCTCTTGTCCAGCTATATCTCATGCTATTTTGAGCCATTTCAAGACCTGAAACTGCGACACCACCAGCGTTAGCAGCTTTACCAGGACCATATAATGTTTTGTTTTCGATAAAGATATTAACTGCATCTAAATCAGATGGCATATTAGCACCTTCAGAAATAACATAAACGCCGTTGTTAACTAAGTTTTGAGCGTCTTTACCGTTAATTTCATTTTGTGTAGCTGATGGGAAAGCACAGTCAGCTTTGTGGTTCCATAATGGATTATGGTCAGCATTACGATCTAAAGCTGTATAAACTGCATTAGGGTATTTTTCAGCGTATTCTTTAATTCTTCCTCTTCTAACGTTTTTAAGATCCATAACGTAAGCTAATTTTTCTCTGTCGATACCTTCTTCATCATAGATATAGCCTTGAGAGTCAGATAAAGTAACTACTTTACCGCCTAAGTCAAGAACTTTTTCAGTTGTGAATTGAGCAACGTTACCTGAACCGGAAACTAAACAAACTTTTCCTTCCAATGTTTCGTTTCTTGTTGTTAACATTTCTTTTGCAAAGTATACAGCACCGTAGCCAGTAGCTTCAGGTCTAATTAAAGAACCGCCCCAGTTTCTGCCTTTACCTGTTAAAACGCCTGTGAATTCGTTTTTGATTTTTTTGTATTGACCGAACATGAAACCTATTTCTCTACCACCAACACCGATATCGCCAGCAGGAACGTCTGTGTTAGGACCTATGTGACGTTGTAATTCAGTCATAAAGCTTTGACAGAATCTCATAACTTCAGCATCACTTTTACCTTTAGGATCGAAGTCTGAACCACCTTTACCACCGCCCATAGGAAGTGTAGTTAATGAATTTTTGAAAACTTGTTCAAAAGCTAAGAATTTTAAGATACCTAAGTTTACAGATGGGTGGAATCTTAAACCGCCTTTGTAAGGCCCAATAGCGCTATTCATTTCAATTCTGAAACCACGGTTAATTTGAACTTCACCTTGGTCATCTACCCAAGGAACTCTAAACATTATTACTCTTTCAGGTTCTATAATTCTTTCTAATACTTTTGCTGATCTGTATTCAGGGTGTTTTTCTAATACTAATACTAAAGAGTCAGCAACCTCTTGAACCGCTTGGTGAAATTCTGGTTCTGCAGGATTTTTTGCTTTTACATCGACCATCAGATTTTTTACGTATTCTGACATAACTACTCCACAATTTAATTTAATGATTTGTTGGTTAGTTTTAAGAAAAAGGCTGCCTTGTATTCGAGCACTTTTATATCTATTGTTTTATATAAATGGACGTGACTATTGATAGCAGCGTTTTGGCTTAATGCAAAATTTATATTGAGATCAAATTGTACTTTCTTATTTATCAAATATTCGTTCACGGCTTCTACATCGTATACTAAAAAAAGATGTTATAATATTATTTTTGTATTATCAAATTAAATGGACTAAAAATATTACGCAAGTAAAAAAGGATTTTTTTTTGAATTTTTTTTAGGACATTGTAGTATTTATAAAAAAAGCGACTCAATCAAGCCGCTTTTAATGACAATCTATCAAAATTTTAATGAATTTATTTGATTAATATCATCTTTTTAGTTTCAATTAAGTTACCAGCTCTTAATTCATAAATATAAGTACCACTTGGTAATCCTTCTGCATCAAAATTATATGAATAGCTTCCGATAGATTGTTTTTCATTTACTAGTTTCGTTAACTCTTTTCCCAATGCATCATAAATTGTTAATTCAACATCACTGACAGCGGAAAGCTGATAGCTGATCACTGTACTCGGATTAAATGGATTCGGATAGTTCTGATTCAATACGAAATGGGAAGGTAGTGATTCAGATAACGAAATCTCAATCGTATTTGAGTACTCGTATGAACCGTCATAATCTATTTGTTTTAATCTATAGTAATACTTCCCATTCGTTAGTTTTTCATCTAAAAATGAATAATCTTTTGGTGAGTTGCTGTTTCCGTGCCCTAATACAAATCCTATGGCTTCCCACTCTTCGATTCCGCTCGGAGTTACATTCGGTCTGCCGTCTGTGGCCTGCTGCCTCCGCTCAACAGAGAAACCGTAATTATTTACTTCTGTAGCTGTATTCCAGTGCAGTTCAACAATATTACCTTGAAAAATATTTGCAGAAAAAAAGGTCAGTTCTACAGGAACAGGAGTAGGTGAATAGGAACAACCAGCCTGACTTGTAGCACCACCTGTGTATTCTGAAGCACTATTTGTATTGTAATTGCTTTCAATCATAAATAAAGCAAGCAAATTTTCCGGTGTATCGTTTTGTGTTGAAGAACATTTAACCTGCCAGTTATCAGCATGAGTAGTAACTGAATATGCGTTAACATTATTCGTTAATCCGTCAGGTAAATTTGTATCAAGAGTATTACTTAATATAGAGAAACCGCTTGCACTATGATTGAAACAATAAATAAAAGTAGGACTAGCTTCTGTTCCCTGGTAAACAAGTATTTGATCTCCACCACCAGATAAATTAAAAGTCCCGGATTTACTTACTGATCCGTCATTCACACTTGGAGTAGCAGTTGAGGGATTGCTTACAATTATTTCAGTACCTGCAGAAATTGCAGAAGTTGCTGTCCAAGTAATTATACCTTCACTCCCTGAGGTAAAATCGTCAGTTGCTGTATTCCAACCATTATCCGTAAATCTAATTTCTGTATTGATGTCAAGATCAATAAATGGCACAAAAGAAAAACCATCACCGCCGTCGGCATTAATAGTTGTAAGTGCGAGATTGCCTGCACTAAGCGTTGTTTGAGCAAAAATATAATTTGAATGAATTAAAATGGTAATTAGTAGGACGATAGGAATGTGTTTTCTTTTCATTAAATACCCCATAGAAAATTATAATTGCTTTATTATAGTTCTATAATGTAATTCAGATGAGTGTATATAGGGCTTATTTTGGATAAGCAATTATTTATTCATCACAATTACAATCTTTAAGAATTAAATTATTTCATTAACAACATTTTTTTGGTTTCAACCAAATCATCAGTTTGTAGTTTGTAGATATAAGTCCCGCTTGATAATCCTTTCCCGTTAAAATTGTAAGAATAACTTCCGGCTTCCTGTTTTTCATTTATTAGTGTTTTTATTTCTTTTCCCAATGCATCATAAATTGTTAATTCTACGCTACTAGTTTCTGAAAGCTGATAGCTGATAACCGTACTCGGATTAAAAGGATTAGGATAATTTTGCTTTAAAACGAGGTTTGTCAATAGAGATTTGGTTAATGAAATCTCTACGGTATGCGAATATTCAAAAGTACCATCAAAATCTATTTGTTTTAATCTATAGTAGTACTTTCCTACTATTACATTTTCGTCTACAAATGAATAATCTTTTGGCGAATTGCTGTTTCCATGCCCTAATACAAATCCTATGGCTTCCCACTCCTCGACTCCGCTCGGAGTGACATTCGGTCTGCCGTCTGCGGCCTGCTGTCTCCGCTCAACAGAGAAACCGTAATTATTTACTTCTGTAGCTGTATTCCAATTTAGCTCAACAACATTATCTTGAAAAATATTTGCAGAAAAAAATGTTAACTCAACAGGAACAGTAACCGAACAACCGCCTTCATCCATTGTAGTGTAGTTTACTGTAGTGTTAGTGGTATTATAGTTACTTTCATCCAAAAAAAGAGCTCGTATATTACCCGGAGTGTCATTTAGAGCTGAGTTACATATGAATTGCAAATTATCGACATGATTGCTTGGAGCAAAAGCATTATCAAGTGTATCTAAGCCAGCAGGTATGTTTGTATTATTAGAAGGTGAGCTGCTAACTGATAAATTCCATGCATTACCGCTTAACCGTCGAGTATTAATACAATATATAAATGTAGGTGAACTTTGATCACCCTGGTATACAAGAATTTGATCACCTGAACTTGTTAAAGACCAAGTACCTGAGCGTGTCATACTTCCGCTGCTTGGCGTAGGAGGATTTGCTGTGGGGTTAGTAACTTGAATTTCTGTGCCTTGACTGATATCGCTTGTTGCGGTCCAAGTTAAAGTACCTTCAGTTGCAGTAGTAAAGTCGCTGGTACCGATATCCCAGCCTTCATCAGTAAATTTTATTACTGTCCCAGAATCTACATCCACTAACGGCATAAAAGCAAAGCCATCATTGCCATCTGAGTTAAACACGGTAATAACTAAGTCACCGGCAGAAAGAGCAGTAGCCTGAGTTTTATTTAGTTTGTTAAAATTCTCTTCTTGCTTACTTAAAGCAAAACTTTGGTATAATAGAAAGAAGACCAATAATACAGTAACCTGAAGAATCGTCCGCATGACTACCCCTATTTAAATTATATTTCAAATTTTTAATTTCTGACTAGATTATTTTTATTATGAAAACATTGTGTAAATCTAAATTAGGGGAATGTAAGTAGGGTTTATTTTAGGTTTAATTCGGGTTTAAAATTTAGATAAAAATCTATATTAACGTTTTTTTTCTGTTAAAATTTCGTCGAGACTCAGCTTATAATTTTTACCGAAAAGATTTCGGTATTCGTTATTAAATTTTGTAAATACTATCGCTGCCTCCGACAAATCATTTAATTTATTCAATAACCTTATAAAATAAATTATGTCAATTTCATTAATTGGGTCTATTGATACCATTAATCGCCCAGCATTTATACGATTATTACTATCATAATTTTCATTTCTTAGGATATTGCTCAAAACTTTAGCTGTTTCTCTATCACACCATGTTTGAAAGTCATTTAACCAATCATAAGAATTGCTGCAGCTCAAAAAAGTATTATTATTAACAATTTCAAAAAAAGTTCTTAGTTCTCTTGCGGATAAATTATTCTCAGTATTCTTTTTCTTCAACATAATCCAATCAAAATAATCTAAGTCTAATTCCTTTTTCAGTTCTAAATGCCACTTTCTATTATAAAACTTTATTTCGCCTAATTCTTCATTTTCTAAAAATTCTCTTAATCTTTTTATTGTTAAGTTTCTTTTATTTTTTAAACTTTTTTCTTCTACATCACTCCAAAGAACTTTCATTAATTTTTCAGAAGAAATGCCGTTCATTGATTCCCTTTCATCGAATGAATGAATTAACAAGATTAGAAATAATTCTTTTAATTTCGGAGTTAGTTTATGAGTTACATTTTCAAATTTAGTGTTGTAAATTACTAAAGCCCCAAAAACATTAATATTATATTTATCTTCTTTCGGTTCTAAATTCTCAAGTGCCAAGTTTTTTTCAATTTTTTTGCCTTTTCTTTTGGTTGAATAGAAATAAACCAGAAAAACTAAGCCAAAGACTAATAAACCACCGATTAAAAATATTTTAGCGTTTGTTTTAACAACATAATCAACAATTATTTCTTTGCTTGTGTTCGAAAATCTATCCACTGCTACAATTTTGATTTCGTATTTTCCACTTTTCAAATTAGCAAAGCGTATACTATCACTCATAGTGATAATATTCTTTTCATATTCTAAATTTTCACTTCTTACTTCGATTTTGTATTTTATTTCAGGTTCTAAATACAAACTTGATCCCGAATAGCTTAAAAAAATCTCATTATTGTCAACATAACTTTTAGATTTATTATAAGTTAATTTCGGTTTTTTATTGTAATCTTCAATATCATCTAACTCAAAAGAAGAAACTCCACCGATTGTACCTAACCAGATTTTTCGATTTTTGTTATCATAAACAAAGGCACTTCTATTTAATTCGTCATCACCAAGTCCGTCAAAACTATTGTAATTTTTTATATTACCATTTACTTTTCTGAATAAGCCAAAATTTGTACCGATCCAAAAATTATTATTGTTATCAGTTTTATTGATAAAATAAACTTCGACTATTTTGTCAGGATTGTTTGTTAAATGTATTCTTTTATAATTTCCATCGACTAATCTATATAAACCCTTTCTTCCACCAACAATTAAGTCGAGCCCACTTTTTTCTAAAGAAAACATATCCGGTATTTCAGAATTTGAATTTGTAATCTTTCCTTTGTTAATATCGAAAGAAAGAATTCCCAAATTGGAAACCAATGTTACTATATTTTCATTTTCCTGAAGAATTCTTCTGAAATAATACTCTTTTTCTAATGTCGTGTTGTAAACTCTAGAAACTTCATCATCATTTATTTTATAAAAATAAAATTTTGCTCCTACAAATATTTCCCCGTTTTCCAACAAAATCATTGTCTGAAAATTTATATTATTAAACCATTTTATATTTTCAGGATTATTAATATCATCGATTCGTCCTATTCCAAGTTTTTGAATTAAAAACCAAGCTCTTTGTCTATCATCAATTAATAAATCAATTACCCTTGAATTAGCTTTTTCAACAAAATTTGATAAAGAAATTTTGGTAAATTGACCATTCCTCAATAATGTCAATCCATTTTGCTGCCCTAATAACAAATCACTGTTATCAAATTTAGCTAATGCTGAAACATCATTATTCAATAGTCCATCTCTATGAGTATAAGTTTTGAATAATGGTTTGTTAATTCTAATAATACCTATTTTTGAACATACCCAGATGTTATTGAAATCATCAACGAACGTTTTGGCACTAATTTCCGGTTCAATACCATAATATTCATTTAGATTAGTTTTTTCCCAGGTTTCAGAGTTTACAACGTAATGAGTTAAACCGGAACATATCGCAAGTTTATTTTCGGAAATTCTATTTATGTAAGGAGTAAGAACTCTATAATGAACTGCTAACGAAATTTCCGTTAAAATTTTCTTATAATTTCCATTACTGTAAATTATAATATGATTATTCATAAGAAAAATAAGTTCATTATTATAAGTATCTTCGTAAATATAGTAGGTTGGCATGCCGCTTATTTTATTGCCAGATTTTAATGATAAATCATCATATACAAAAATCCCTTTGTCACTGCTAATCCAGAGTTTACTTTCAAAAATTGCGAGATCTGTTAGGTAGAAAAAATCGAATTTTTCAGGCAATCTATACTTAACCCATTTTTTGCTTTCATAAGAATAAATTATACCAGATTTCTCGACAAAAAATATCCTTCCATGAAAAATTGCTAATCCGATGACTTCTTCAACATTTTCCGGAATTGCTATACTTTCAAAAGATTTCCCATCATATTTGATTAGCTCATTTTTATTTGTGTTTGAAAAAAACCAAATATTTGAACTGTCATCAGACACTAATCTTTTATATAACGGTTGATTTTGAGAAATCTTTTTGACTACGGTTAAATCTTTTCCATCATATTTTAAGACTTGTGTTCCGGTTAGAAAATAGACTTCCTCGTCATTAAATTGTAATCCGTCAAGAATAGATTGGTTAGTTACATCAAACTTATTTCTGAATTCTGTAATCTTATATTCGTTTGCCTGAATGAAAATGATCAAACATAAAGGAATTAGGAAAATTCGAAGGAATTTCATCAAGTTGTTAAAATTAGTAGGTTTTTTTTGAAGAATAATATACTGATTCATTTTTGAATCACAAAAAAAGCGGTTCGCTTGAACCGCCTCTAATTAGATTTACAAATTGGATAAACATTAAGCTATTTTAATAAAATCATTTTCTTTGTTTCTGAAAAACCGTTTGTAGTTAATCTATAAGTGTAAGTTCCGCTCGGTAATCCTTCGGCATTAAAATTATATGAGTAACTTCCGGCAAATTGTTTTTCATCAACCAGTGTTGAAACTAATCTACCTATTGAATCAAAGATTTCAAGTTTTGCCTGACTTTCTGAAGAGAGACGATAACTTATAATAGTAGCTGGATTAAACGGATTTGGGTAGTTTTGATTCAACACAAAATGGGATGGTAGAGATTCCAACAATGAAACCTCTACCATATTTGAGTATTCGTAAGAGCCGTCATAATCTATTTGCTTTAAGCGATAATAAACTTTTCCAGCTGTCATTTCTTCATCTTTGAATGAATAGCTCTTTGGTGAGTTACTATTTCCATGTCCCAATACAAATCCTATGTTTGTCCAATCTGCTGTTTCCGGCCTGCGTTCTATGTTGAACCCGTAATTATTTATTTCTGTTGCAGTATCCCATTTTAATTCAATTAAATTCTTCTTAATAAGAGCAGTAAAAGAAATTAGTTCGACAGGTAATGCTGCATCAGATAGTATTTGAACCCTATCATTATTTCTATCTACAATAGCCATTTTGGTTCCACCATCAAAAGCCATATCAACTACGCCGCCATTGGATGCAAATTGGATTTCACCTGTTCCAACGGAACCAAAGGTCGATTTATATACCCCGGAGCTATTCCAAATTGATACTCTTTCATTATTCCTGTCACAAACATAAATATCGCCGGTTGGAGAAACAGCAACTCCTTCAGGATTATCAAATTGTCCATCACCTGCTCCTTCTGAACCAATTTCTAAAATGAATACACCATTACTGTCAAACTTTTGGACTCTATGATTAGCTCTATCAGCAACCCATAAATTATAATCCAAATCAAAAGCTAAATCAGAAGCCCCACCGTTTGATGCAAATTGACTAGTATCACTTCCTAATGAGCCAAATTTACCAAGAAAATTACCATCTTTATCAAAATATTGAACTCGTTCATTTCTCCTGTCTGCCACATAAATTTTTCCAGTGGTTTCTAGTATAGTGACACCATATGGGTCATCAAAATTACCGTCACCTGAACCCAGCGTACCAAATTTTGCTAAAAAATTTCCTGTGCTGTCAAATTTTTGCAACCTATCGTTACCTCTATCAACAATCCAAATATCGCCATCGGAAGTAATAGCTGCATCCTCTGCAGCATTGGAAAAAAATTGTCCATCTCCACTGCCTGATGATCCAAATTTCCTTATAAAATTTCCTGTGCTGCTAAAAATCTGGATACGTTCATTATTTTTATCAATAACCAAAATTTTTCCATCAGGGAAAAAAGCTACACCGCTTGGTGAATCTAATTCTCCGTCTGAAGTACTGGGAGTAGATGTAGTCCCAATTTGAAATTCAAAAACTTGAGCAAAAAACTCATCATGAAGAATGACACAATTAAAGAGAATTATTAAAATGTATAGATATCGCTTCATATTATTTCCCCAATTATATACAGATTAAAGTTGTTCAACAAAGCTTAAACAACTTCATGTTGATTGATTTACTTTATCAATACCATCTTTTTTGTTTCTACAAAATCATCTACTGATAATTTATAGATGTAAGTACCGCTGGCCAGTTTTTCAGCATTAAAGTTATATGAATAACTTCCAGCGATCTGCCTTTCGTTTACAAGAGATTTAATTTCTTTACCCAATGCATCATAAATTGTAAGTTTTACAATACTGACTTCTGAGAGCTGATAGCTGATAACTGTATTAGGATTGAACGGATTTGGGTAGTTTTGTTTTAATACAATTTGAGAAGGTAGTGATTCCGACAATGAAATCTCTATCACATTTGAGTATTCGTATGAGCCATCATAGTCTATTTGTTTTAATCTGTAAAAAATTCTTCTATCTTCTACATTTTCGTCAATAAAAGAATAATCTTTTGGTGAATTACTATTGCCGTGTCCTAATACAAACCCTATCGCTTTCCACTCATCCACTCTGCTCGGAGTAACATTCGGTTTGCTGTCTGCTATTAGCGATTTCCGCTCGATAGAGAATCCATAATTATTTATTTCTGTAGCTGTGTTCCATCTTAACTCAATTGAATTCTCTTTAATGAGAGCAGTGAAAGAAGTCAGTTCAACCGGTAAAGCTGCATCGGTAAATTTTTGTACTCTGCTGTTACCTCTATCAACAACATATATTCCTGTACTTCCATCAAATTCCAAATCAACACAACCATTATTTGAAGCAAACTCACCATTCCCACTTCCGGCAGTACCTCCAAATTGGGATTGATAAACACCACTACTGTTAAACACTTGAACTCTTTCGTTAAGTCTATCACAAACATAAATATCACTTGTGGAAGCAATACCAATTCCGGTTGGTTGATTAAATTCTCCATTACCAGTTCCATTTGATCCAAATTGATCTTGATAAACTCCTGAACTGTTAAATTTTTGGACTCTATGATTTCCACGGTCAACTACCCAAATATTATCTGATCCATCAACAGCTATATCAACGGCACCATTATTTGCAGCAAATTGACCGTCGCCACTTCCTGATGATCCGAATTGTGATTGGTAAACCCCGCTGCTGTTAAAAACTTGTACCCTTTCATTATTACGGTCCGCTACCAGAATATTTCCATTTGATAAAATTGCAATTCCATTTGGATTATCAAATTCTCCATTTCCGGTACCGTTTGAACCAAATTGTGATTGATAGACACCGGAACTATTAAATATTTGGACTCTAGAATTTCCACGGTCAACAACGTAAATATTATCAGATCCATCAACAACAATATCTACAGGACCGTTATTTGCAAAAAATTGACCGTCGCCACTGCCAGATGATCCGAATTGAGATTGATAAACCCCGCTACTGTTAAAAACTTGAATTCGTTCATTATTTCTATCAGCTACAAGTATATTTCCATTTGATAAAACGGCAATACCATTAGGGTTATCAAAATTACCATTTCCAGAGCCTGATGAACCAAACTGAGAATCGTAAGATGCTTGTGGGAAAATTGTATTTTGAAAAACAAAGATTATTATAAATTTTAGTAAAAAAATATTACTGAAAAGGTTTTTCATAATTGCCTCAATTTTGAATTCTTTTCAACAGGAATTATGACAAATTTAAAGCTGAAGAGTACTTAATCGGGTTATATTGGGGTGTCTGAGCGGGTTATATTTGTTAAAAAATTGATTTTTCTCGGCTAAGTTAAAATATCATTGAGTTCTGATTTATACTCCTTTCCAAATAAATTATAGTATTCAATATTAAACTTTTTGTAGATTTCTGCGGCCTGGGATAATCGGTTCGAATTATTTAAAAGTTTTATAAAGTATATTACTTCCGATTCGTTTAAAGGATCAATAGAAACTAAAGTATTTCCTGCTCTTAATCTTAATTCAATTTCTAGATTTTCATTATGCAGAATTTTTGTTAACGTATTTGAGCATTCCCTATCGTGCCAAATCTTTATTTCTTCAAGCCAATCGTAGTTATTGCTGCTTAAAAAATTTCCTTTTTTGATGATGCTTATTAATGAGTTTGATTCAGCAACATTTAGTTCCAGATCACTATTTATTTTTTCTCTTAATTTTGTCCAATCAACATAATCAATCCTCAATTTTTCATTTAGTCTTAAAATCCATTTTTTCTGTTCAAATATTATTTCACCAAGTTTTTCTGCCTTCAAAAATTCACGTAATCTTTTTATTAAAGTGTTTCGTTTGTTTTTAATATTCTCATCAGATGAATCATTCCATAGATGATTGCTTAGTTTTTCTGAAGAGATTCCGTTAATAGTTTTTCTTTGATCGAAAGTGTAAATTAAAAGCAGAACAAATAACTCTTCCAGTTTTGGTGTAAATTTATGAGTAATGTTCTCACCTTCTACATTGATAATTGTTAATGATCCGAAAGTATTTATCTTAAAACTCTGCGATACGGTGAAGCTACTTTTCTCTTCAGCTTCAATATTTGTTATCTTTGGACTCCTTTTTCGAATTATTAGAAATAGAACAATTACAATGGCCACAACAATGATTACAATTTTGTAAAACGTTGCATTAGCAATTCTATTTTCAATTTTATATTCCAGAAAAATTTCTTCACTTTCGTTTGAAAATCTATCAACTGCCTTTATTGATAACTTATAATTATCCTCCTCCAAATTTTCTAAGGTGATATTTTGATCCACAGTGAAAAATTCGTTATGATATCCTGAGCTTTCCCCTTCTACCTTTATGAAATATTTTAATTCGGGTTGAGGGTATAAACTTACTCCATAATAGTTTAGAAATAATTTTCCTTTTTCATTTAATGTGTTTTTTCTGTCAATCCATACTTTAGGTTTTACTGTACGATAATTTAGTTCTTCTAAATCAAGGCTAGACAATCCGGAGATTGTGCCAACCCATATTCTTTGATTTTCTTTATCAAATACAAAAGAACTCCGGGTTAACTCATTATCACTTAATCCATCAACAGATGAAAAATGCCTAATATTATTATCTATGAGCTGGAAAATTCCTTTATTAGTTCCAAGCCATATTTCACCCTCATTAGCACCATTTATAAAATATACTTCGGGAGATTTTTTACTAATTGTGTTTATAGGAATTTTTGATAAATTGTTCTCTTTCTTTCTAAATAGTCCTGGTTTACCACCTATTAAAATTTCCTTATCGTACTCATAAGCTGAATACATATTATTAATATATTCTAAATTATGTTTAACATTGTTAGCCAAAAGATCATATATAAATACATGGGAACGTGCAATAGCAATAGCAATAGAATCACTTGCCTCAATAACTCTTCTAAAATATATATTTGGTAAATCTTTTATATCATATACTTTATTAACATCATTATTGTTTATTTTATGAAACCCATTTCGTGACGCTATAAAAATCTCTCCGGTTTTGAGCTCAGTCATAGTTAAATAATTACTATCATTAAACCATTTGATTTCCTTAAAATTATCGATGTTATCTATTCTGCCAATTCCACGATTTTGAATTAAGAACCATACACTCTGCTGTTTATCGATGATCAAATCAATTACATGGGATAGTTGTTGCCCGTCTTTTCCATTTAACGGAATTTCGATAAAAGAATTATCTTTAATAAATGTCATTCCCGTAAGGTGGCCAACTAAAATGTTTCCATTATCAAATTGTGAGATTGAAGAAACATAGTTAGCCAAAAGTCCATCGGTTTTTTTAAGATTGTTAAATAGTGATTTATTAATTCTGATTATTCCAAGATTAGAACATACCCAAAGGTTATTAAAACTATCCCTAAAGATTTTTGTACTGTGAGCAGGTTTTATGTCATAAACTTCATTGAAATATGTGAGTTTCCAATTATGCGTATTTAATATGTAATGAGATTTATCCGTTCCGATAATTACTTCAGAGTCAGAAATTCTGATAATATCTTTGCTTACCCTATCATCAGTTCCTAGCGGAATACCTGTATTAATCATTTGCAACGAGTCATTTCGAAAAACTCCGAGTTTATTTTCATTTAAAAGAAAAATAGTAGAATCGGAATCATCAAAATAAATATCATAGGTTGATTTTTTTGTGACTACTCTATTTGATTGATATGAAGAATCATTAAATACAAATGTTCCTTTGTTTGTAGAAATCCAAAGCTGCTTATCTATAATTTCTAAATCTGTAATAGATGATCCACTAAAAAGCCTGGGCAAATTTATCTCTCGCCAACTATTATTTTCGAAGGAATATAACTCATCTCTATTTGTTGCAAATACTATTTTAGAATCTTTTACAGTATGTGCATATATCCCTTTTATATGTTTGCCGATTGGAATAGATTTGAATGTAAAGCCATCATATTTAATTAACTCATTTTTCCCAACACTAGAAAAAAACCAAATATTCGATTGGTCATCTGTTATAATATCTTTAGAGAAAAAATATGAATCAGAAATTTCTTTAATGGCTGAAAATTTGTTCCCGTCAAAAGCTAAAAGCTCATTGGTAGTAAGAAAATATAATCTTCCATCAGGCCCTTGAACACCATCTAATATAGCTTGATTAGCAAAATCTGAGATATTCCTAAAATCAGTGATTAAGTAATCTTGAGTTCGAAGTGAAGTAATTAAACAAAATGTGACTAAAAGATAGAATATGGGTTTCATCAATAAGCTTTCATATGAAAAATTACAATAACTGCTTCATAAATTTCATAATTATAATGGTTGAAGTCAAATTAACGCTTAACTCTTTTAGAATTGTAATTTGAGACTATCTATTTGTTTTTTTACAAATTCCGGGTTCGGTGAGCCGAATGTTCTTTTATTTTTGAGCTGAGTTTCGGCTTGAACAACTTTCAATGCTGTTTCATCAAAAACAGAATTGATTTCTTTTAAATATTCTGTCGAAATTTCCTTAAAGGAAATTTTATCGTCTTCCATTTTCTTTAACAGTTTTCCGATTATTGAATGAGCTTTGCGGAAAGGAACTCCTTTTAAAACAAGCCAGTCGGCTAAATCTGTTGCTAATGAAAAATCATTTCTTAATTCATTGGTAAATTTTGAGGAATTTACCTTCATTGTAGCAATCATTCCAACCATAATTCTTAAACTGTTCATCACTGTGAAAAATGCATCAAAAACCGGTTCTTTATCTTCCTGCATGTCACGGTTGTAACTTAAAGGCAAGCCTTTCATCATTGTTAAAAGCGAAGTGTAGCTTCCGAAAACCCTGCCTGACTTTCCGCGAATTAATTCAGCCATATCGGGATTTTTTTTCTGCGGCATTAAAGATGAACCGGTTGTGAATTTATCGGAAAGCTTCACAAAATTGAATTCTGTCGATGTCCATAAAATCAGCTCTTCGGATAGCCTGCTTAAATGCATTATTGTTAAATTCATTGCATTAAGAAAATCCAAAAGAAAATCACGGTTGGAAACAGTGTCGAGAGCGTTTTCGGTTGGCTTGGAAAAGCCCAATTCTTTTGCGATAAATTCGCGGTCAAGCGACAAAGTTGAACCAGCTAACGCAGCAGAGCCCATCGGGCATTCGTCGCATTCTTTAATTACATTCTTAAATCTTTCAGAATCTCTTTTCAGCATTTCAACATAAGCCAGCAAATGAAATGCGAATGAAACCGGCTGTGCCCTTTGCTGATGAGTGTAGCCGGGAATGATAGTTTCTGTTTGTTGTTCGGCTTGCTCCAACAAAGCAGTGATAAAATCTTTGATCAAACCTTGCAGTTTTTTGCAGCTTTTAATCACCCACAATCTTTCGATTGTAGCAATCTGATCGTTTCTGCTCCGGCCACTGTGAAGTTTACCAGCGGTATCGCCAATCAAATCAAACAAAAAGGCTTCAATAGCTGAGTGGATATCTTCAAATTTATTTTCGTCAAGTTCTAGATTGCCCTCTTTCCATTTTATGAGAATTACATCTAGCCCTTCAATTATTTTTTGCGATTCTTTCTCAGAAATTATTGACACTTTGGCCAGCATCTTCGCATGAGCTTTGCTTACAGTAATTTCTTCTTTAATTAATAATTTGTCAAAACTTAACGAAGAAGAAAAACTCATTGCAGCTTTATCAAGAGAATCTTCAAATCTTCCGCCCCAAAGCATTAAGCAGCCTCTTCCTCTTTTTGTAAGTGATGAATCTGACTTATAGTTTTATAAGGCAAACCGTAAAGTTTCACAAAGCCTTCTGCAGCTTTGTGATCAAAGAAATCTTCAATTTCTGCCGAATAAGTTGCAAGTTCTTTTTGGTATAAACTGTAATCTGACTTTCTCGATAAAATATTGATGTTGCCTTTGTACAATTCTAACTCGATTTCACCCGTAACTTTTTCCTGAGTAGCATCAACAAAGGACATCAAAGAATTAAAGAAAGGTGAAAACCACAAACCGTCATAAATTAGATTTGCTACTTTATTATTTACATCTTGTTTAAAACGGAATGTATCTTTATCCAAAACTAACTTTTCTAATTCGTTATGAGCTTGATGAAGAATAGTTGCAGCAGGTGCTTCATATATTTCTCTCGATTTAATTCCCACTACTCTGTTTTCAATCATGTCAATTCTGCCGATACCGTGCAACCCAGCATGTCTATTGAGGTATTCAATGATTTCAACAGGGTCTTCTATTTCGTCATTCAAACAAACCGGAATTCCTTTTTCAAATTCTAATTTTATTTTTACAGATTGATCAGGAGATATTTTCGGATCAACTGTAATTTGATATGCATCTGCTGGTACGACATTATTCATATCTTCAAGCTCACCGCACTCAACAGCAACACCCCAAAGGTTTTCATCTATTGAGTAAGGCTTTTCTTTTGTAATACTTATCGGAATATTTTGTTCGATTGCATAGTCTATTTCTTCATCACGATTTTTAAATTCCCAATCTCTTAGGGGAGCAATTATTTTCATATCAGGAGCAAGTGTATTTATCCCGACTTCAAATCTCACCTGGTCGTTGCCCTTGCCAGTACAGCCATGAGCAATAGCATCAGCATTTTCTAGTAATGCAACATCTACCAAAGCCTTTGCCAATAAAGGCCTTCCGATGGCAGTTGCCAAAGGATAAACTCCTTCGTAAAGTGCCCCGGCTTTTAATGCTTTCCAAATGTACTGTTCAATGAATTCTTTTTTCAAATCAAGAATAATTGCTTTTGATGCACCGGTCCTTATAGCTTTTTCTTCTAGTCCCACCATTTCCGATTTTTGACCTAAGTCGCCGGTTACTGCTACAATCTCAGCTTCATAATTTTCTTTTAACCATTTTACCATTACTGAGGTGTCTAAACCTCCGGAGTATGCAACTACAATTTTCTTCATGATTGAATTCCTATATTGTTAAAAAACTTTTCTGTCATTCCGGTAATCTTTTAAGCTGGGATCCATTTTTTGCTAATTAGATTCCCGCTAAAAACATGCGGGAATGACAGTACCTTATTATTCATTTACGTTTGATTCATTTTATTGTTTATAAATTTTTTGATATCATCTATATATTTAACTGAACTAGGGATTACCAATACCGTATCATCACCACCTACTGTGCCCATTATTTCATGCTTGTTCAATCTATCAATGTAATGAGCTATTCCCTGCGCACGTCCGGCAAGTGTACGAATAATTATCATTGATTCGTTATGATGTACACTCAATATTTCAAAACCAATTAGTTTATCTATCTGCTTCCCGGATTCATTGGGATTGAGTGTATACCTTGGTTCATTTTCGACAAACGTTCTAACTACGCCAAGTTCTGCAAAGTCACGACTAAGAGTTGCTTGAGTAATATGAATTCCCTCTCTTTCAAGCAGCTTAATCATCTGATCGTGATTCGAGATTTTATACGAATTTAATATCTCTTTAATTTTGTTTTGTCTGTTTAATTTTACGGGCATAATTTTTCCTCGTTATATTTGCTGTAATACTTTTTCAAATATAACGGTAAATTCAATAATATCGTTTTTAGAAATTATCAATGGCGGAAGCAAGCGCAGCACTGAGTCTCCAGAAGTTCCCACTACAATACCTTTATTCAGCAACATCTTCGCGATTTCTTTTGCTGAAACTCTATTAACAAATTCAATTCCAACCATCAAACCTTTACAGCGTATTTCTTTGATCTTGTTTGTAAAAATTAAATGAATTGATTTCTCAAGAAGTGTTGCTGATTCATTAACTTTCTCGAGTAAATTTTCATCTACCAAATCGACAACAACATTTGCTGCCGCTATCGCCAAAGGGTTACCTCCAAAAGTAGATCCGTGACATCCCGGAGTAATTATCTCCGCAACCTTTTCCGAAACAATAGTTGCACCCAGCGGAATGCCGTTTGCTATTCCTTTTGCAACTGTGATTATATCAGGCTTTATTTCATCCCACTGATGTGCAAAGAACTTTCCGGTTCTCCCGATGCCGGTTTGTATTTCATCAATAATTAAAAGAAGATTGTGCTCCTCACAAATTTCTCTCAACGATTTTAAATATCCTTCATCAGGAATAATTACTCCACTTTCACCTTGAATTGGTTCAACCATTATTGCAATAGTGTTTTCATCAATTGAGTACTCTATATTTTCAATATCATTAAACGGAATATAATTAAAACCCGGCAGTAAGGGTGTAAATCCCTCCCAGGTCTTAAATTGAGCTGTAGCAGAAAGGCTCCCCATTGTTCGTCCGTGAAATCCGCCAACTGCAGTTAATATTTTTGATCTATCGTTTCCCCATTTTCTGGCAAACTTTATTGCAGCTTCGTTTGCTTCCGTTCCGGAATTACAAAAGAATACTGAATGCAGGCCGGACTTTTCAACAAGTTTTTGTGCTAGTAATTCCTGTTGGGATGCTTCAAACAAATTGGAAACATGCCACAATTTATTTAACTGATCAGTAACAGCCTCATTAATCATGGGATGATTATGCCCTAAGCCTGTTACGGCAATGCCGCTTAAAAAGTCGAGATATTGTTTACCGTCAGTATCAAAAAGATGAACACCTTCGCCTTTTTCAAACTCTACCGGATAGCGTGCGTAGTTATTAGCTAATGGTCCGCAGCTTTTTGAATCAACTTTGTGCTCCTTGAACAATCCAAGTTCCTTTTGAATTTTCACTTGCGGTATCATTGAATATTTCCTCCAATTTGTTTGAGCCAATCCAAACTTTTTTAATTCCCTTTTTTAATAGACTTACACAGCTATTTAATTTTGGAATCATACCGTCGCTTATTTGCCCGTTCCCGATTCCATGTAAAATATCTTGCTCACTAATTTCGTTTTGAACACTTCCGTTTAGTATTACTCCGTTAACATCTGAAACGAAAAAAACACATTCCGCATTAATAGATGTTGATAGAGCTTCGGTGAATAAATCTGCATTTACATTCATCAAGTTACCGTCTTTGTCTCTACAAATACTTGAGATTACGGGCACAATGTTTTCAGTCGCCAAATCAAGTATCCAATCAGTTGAAGCAACCTTTATCGGAATACCGACATTTCCCAAATCTTTATCGAAGTTTTCCGCAACAAAAGAACCTCTGTCGATTCCACTTAAACCCATTGCATTTATTCCTTTTGTGTTCAATCTGCTTACTATTTGTGCATTTAGTAAACCAGACTGTACAGCAGCAACGACTTCTATAGTTTTATCACAAGTCACTCGCTGGCCGTCAATGAACTTTGACTTATAGCCCATTGCGTTCAACCATTGTGTGATAATGACTCCCGCGCCGTGAACTATAATTACGCCATCAAAAATTTCTTTAATTTTCTTGATGTTGTTTATCCATTTATCTTCATTTAAAAATTCAGTAATAGCTTTTCCACTGATTTTAATTACTGCAATTTTCATTCTGATGTCCTCTTAAGTTCTGTACTCTGCATTAATTTTTATGTAGCCCTCGGTGAAATCGCACGTCCACCAAGTTGATGATTCCGAGCCCCCGTTTAGATTTACGTTTATTTGATATTCCGGCTGATTCAAAATTTTCAGTGCTGCTTCTTCGTTAAGATGCAATGAGAAATCCGGTTTTAGTATTGGCAGATCATTAAAGCTAATACTCATCTTCGCCGGATCAATTTCCGCACCGCTCATTCCGGCTGCAGACATAATTCTTCCCCAGTTTGCGTCGCAGCCGTAAATAGCGGTTTTTACCAATGCAGAGTTTGCAATAAACTTTCCAACTAAATCTGCATCGTTTTCTGTATTTGCCCCGGTTACGTTTATTGTTACTACCTTTGTTGCCCCTTCACCGTCCGAGACAATGGCTTTCGCCATGGAAATACATAATGCGGAGAGTGCTTCGAAAAATTTATTTTCATTGTTTGAGCTTTCTTTTATTTCAATTCCCGATAAACCATTTGCCATTACTGTTACCATATCGTTCGTGCTGGTTTCACCGTCAACTGAAATTTTGTTGAACGATTTTGAAACAGCATTGCCAAGCAATTTTTGAAGTAACCCGGTTTCAATTTTTGCGTCTGTAGCAATGAAGGCCAGCATTGTTGCCATGTTCGGCATTATCATTCCACTGCCTTTACAAATTGCACCAATTGTAACACTACCTTCTTCTAGTTCGACTTCTACAGCAAAAGATTTTGGTTTTGTGTCTGTTGTCATTATAGCTTCGGCAGCATTGTGTCCGCCGTTTGTACTCAGCTTTTTTGAGATATCACCAATTCCATCAAGCAAATTATCCATCGGCATTTTTTCACCAATCACACCGGTTGAACTAATAAGCACTTCATCTTTCTCTATATCTAGCATTTGGGCAGAATGTGATTGCATTACAAGCGCGTCGTACATTCCACTATCACCGGTACAAGCATTCGCGTTGCCGGAATTCACAACAACAGATTTTACTTGATTTTTGTTATAAATTACTTTTTGAGAAATAATTAACGGAGCAGCTTTAACTTTATTTAGAGTAAAGGTACCCGCCGCATTGCATGGAACTTCTGAATAAATAACAGCTAAATCTTTTCTTTTCTTTTTTATTCCGCAGTGGATTCCGGCTGCTTCAATTCCCTGAACAGAAGTAACCGTTCCGTTTTCAATAAACTTCAGCATTGTTACCCTCCAATCTTTGTATTCCCAGTTTTTCATCCCAGCCGAAAAGTTTGTTTAAGTTTTGAATTGCCTGGCCGGATGCACCTTTTATTAAATTATCTATCGCAGAACAGATTATGACTTTATTATCTTTCGCAGAAATATTGATATCGCAAAAGTTTGTGCCCACTACCCATTTTAAATCCGGTGGAGTTTCCCGCAATCGAATAAAATATTTTCCAGCATAAGTTTTTTTTAATTCCTCCAAAATTTCGGTCTCAGGAATATTACTTTTCAAATGAACTGATGATGTCGAATAAATGCCGGTGTCAATCGGTAGCAAATGTGTTGCAAAAGAAAACGGTGAATCAAATCCTTCCTTTTTTAATTCTTGTAATATTTCAGGTTCGTGTCTGTGTTTATTAACATTGTATGCTCTCACATTACCGTGCATTTCAGCTATCATCAATTCTTTTTTTGGTGATTTTCCGGCACCACTTGAGCCTGAATATGAAACTGTGCAGACAGATAATATTTCGTCACTGTAGTTTTGTACTAAAGGTAAAAGCCCCAGTAATACTGAAGTTGGGTAACACCCGGGATTTGCAATTAAATTATTGTGAGAGTAATCTGATTTTGTGTAATCCGACAAACCATAGATTTTTTCATCTAATAAATAAACTGAAGTGTGATTGAATTTATACCAATCTGAGTACAGATCTTTATCATCTAATCTAAAATCACCGCCGAGGTCAATTATTTTTTTCCCGTTTTCAAATAATACCGGCACATATTTCAATGACTCCCCATGCGGAAGTGAAATAAAATAAACATCATGATTTTCATTTAATTCACTTGCTGATTTTATAATTTGATCGGGAATCAAATTCAGCAA
>JANQIV010000155.1 GCA_028282005.1 Melioribacteraceae bacterium
TTACGTGCTAAAATAATGAGATTGCTTCTCCCGCCAAGGCGGGATCGCAATGACAATTAAAACTTTCGAGACAGATCATAAAATTACAAGCGGAGGCGAATCATGAAAACAATACAGACCACATTATTAGCTATATTTCTTTTATCACAAACCGGTTTATCAGCACAGGAAATATTGTACAAAATGCCTGCTGAAACAGAATTACACGAAGCAACATGGCTTGTTTGGCCGCACGATTATGGATTTGAAAGAGGAACCAGAGAAAGTTTTGAGCCCTCATGGGTAGAAATGACCAAAGCTTTAACAAAAGGCGAAAAAGTTTATATCGTGGCTTACAATCAAACTGAGCGCGCACATATTGAAAATGTTCTAAATCAGGCAAATGTTCCGCTGGATATGGTTGAGTTTTTTATTCATCAAAATGAAAGTTTTTGGGTAAGAGACACGGGGCCAATTTTTGTCTACGATCAAAATAATAATTTAAAGATCACCGACTGGGGCTACGACAGTTACGGCAACGGCAGAGTTAATTCAATTGACGACAAACTGCCCGGAGCAATCAGCTCGGATATTAACGTCCCCAGAATTGATGTTGGCAATATCGTTCTTGAAGGCGGTTCAATTGAAGTTGACGGCGAAGGAACCCTGATAGCCACCAGAAGTTCAATTTTAGGCAGCGATAGAAATCCCGGGTTAACCGAAGCTGAAATGAATGCCTACTTTAAAAAATACCTTGGAATAACTAATGTTATCTGGCTGGACGGCACGCCGAACTACGATATAACCGATTGTCACATTGACGCTTTAGCAAAATTCCTTAACCCAACGACAATTATAACTATGGATAGTTTAGACCTTCTTGACAACGGTTTGACCGAAAATGACGTGAAGCATCTGTATTCCGCAAAAGACGCAAACGGGAATGATTACAATTATATTTTCTTGCCTCAAAGTGTAAATAATGTAATCACATCTTATGGCGAAGATGTTGGATACCCCGGTTCTTATTTAAATTATTACATTGGCAACAAAGTAGTGCTTGTTCCAAATTATAATGATCCGAATGATGCCGTAGCTAATCAAATCATTCAAAACATGTACCCGGACAGAGAAGTGATCGGGATTGACTCAAGAGATCTTTATGTAAACGGCGGAATGGTTCATTGCGTTACACAGCAACAGCCCGCGAAAAAAAATATAGTGGGAATTAACGGCAACGATGATAAATCTATAAAAACCAATTTTTCTTTAGAACAGAGCTACCCAAATCCGTTTAATCCTACGACAACAATCAAATTCGAAATCTCAAATGTAGGTGATGCAAAATTTGCATCACCTACCAATGTATCCTTAAAAATTTATGATCTACTGGGAAATGAAATTGCGACTTTAGTAAACGAGCAAAAGCAGCCCGGGAATTACGAAGTAACCTTTGACGGATCTAATCTTTCATCAGGTGTCTATTTTTATAAATTACAGACGGGTAATTTTGTTGCGACTAAAAAAATGATAATGTCAAAATAATTGAATTTCATGGTTGTCACGGTCATACCGTGACATAACTTTCCGGTCATGGTACGACCATGACCTCTGAGTGGAAGGCAACCAGAGTTTTATCATTCCGGACTTGTCCTGTAAACGAGATTTGATCCGAACTCCATTCTTTCGGAGCCCTTAAAACATTATAATGTCACGACCCAAAAATAAACCTAGCTACGGTTCACTTCATTACTAGTTATGGTTTAAAACATTACTAACTTTAGAGCAAACCTAGGCTAGTTTTAAAGCATAGAAGCACTAGATACGAATCATTCCATCATAATAATATGCTCCTTTTCATTATGATACTTCACTTCGTTCTACGGTAATGGTAAGGGTACTACCATTATAATACCATTACCCCTACTATAGTAACGTGACGACCCCTAGCACGGTAATGATAGGAACCCTACTATTACCGTAACAGTAACCAAACCATTAACTTATTTTACTCCGGCACATTATAATGAGATTTGAAATTATAAAGGCTAGGAAATAGATTCTAACTCTCATTTTATATTAGTTGATATATTCAAATATCTTGTATAATTTAAATTTAACAACTTATACACATCATTTAGTAGTATGAAGCTATTGAATCATATTGGAAAAAATTTATTCAATTACATTGCAGTATTTGTATCAATCTTTTCACTATTAATTGCTATTAAAAGTTGTAACGACTCGGATGAGTCCCTTAAAATAAGTAAAGCAGAATTTGAAAGTAAAAGAAAAATTTTGTGGAATGCGTTAAAAGATACAAGTGCATTTACATTCAATACAATAAATCAAAATATAGTTCTCTTGGAAGGAATTCTGACTTTTCCAGATCGCTTAAACCATTCAGAATACTTTGATAAAAAACCAATAACAATATATAATGAAGAATTAAAATTAAAATTATTATCATATGTAAGAGAAAATTTGAGTGATTCTACTAAATTTTATTATGCTGTAATAAAAATTCCAATCCTATTTTTAACAAAATACCTTATCGAAAATGAAATTCAATATGATATGTCTCTTTACGAAATAAAATTTGATATCACATATAATAAATACAAGAATATTGAATTTATTTTTGATTTTATTGATTTAAAATTCAGGGAACGATTTGATGAATTTGCAATTGATTTAGGTAAAGACAGGTTAAATGAAATGTGGCTAAGTGAGGAATACAAAATCCCCGTAAATGACAGTTCATACTATTATCATAGAGATTCTTATTCTGCTTCGTTAAAATTAGAATATGAAAAAAGTTTGGTGCTTGCAGAAAAAGCTTTAGCATTTAATAAGGAAAATTCTTCTGCCCTTGCAATGAAAGCATATTCATTTGGAGGGCTAAAAAAATACGATTCTTCACTAATGTATTTTGATCGAGCAATCAAACTTGACCCTTTTAAAACAGTGTTTTGGAATAATAAAGGATGGATATATTTACAAATGGGTAAATTTGAAGAGGCTTTGTCTTCTTTTGATGTAGCATTGTTTATTAATAAAAAATACCATTATGCCCTCAGTAATAAAGCCGAAACATATTTTAAACTTGGGAAAGTGACACAGGCATTAACTTTTATAGATTCAGCGATATCTATGAGCCATAGCTACCAGGGTCATAAATATAGAAAGATCAAGTACTTACTAGAAAATTCTAACTTGAAATCTGCAAAAGAAGTATTAAAATTAATTCCATCACATGAGAGATTTTTAACGGAAAAAAATCTATTTAAAGGGATAATTTTTGCATTAGAGGATAATAAGGATAGTGCTAAGATTTATTTAAATGATTCAACAATAACAAAAATTATTGAATCGGAATTTATAAGTAAACGGTTGAATCACTTTATTACTGACTATAAATTTAACTAATCAAAACCCCAATCGACTACGGATATAAAACGCAGTCTTTTCCGGTGAGTGTGCGAATGTAAGTGAAAAGTTTAGTGCACGGTCAAGTATAGCAAACCAATTGGTAAATTACTTTGTTTAGTTATTTCATATTAATTATTATATTTATGCTAGTGTAAAAGTTTGGAGTAAACAAAATGCAAGTAAAAGATATTCCCCAAATAGCTCAATTAAGCACTCCGGAAAAAATACTCTTCTTAGAAGATTTGTGGGATGAGATTTCAAAAGATGAAGATAACATTCCGGTTCCTGAAAGCCACGTTAAAGAACTCGAAGCCCGTTACAACGATTTCAAATCAAATCCCGGTTCACTCCTTTCTTTGGAAGAACTTCAAAATAGAATCAACAAAAGGAAATGAAATACAACTTACACTTCTACCCGAAAGTTGAAGACGATGCTGTCTCAGCTTTTAGTTGGTATGAAGAGAAAGCAAAAGGACTTGGAGAAGAATTTTTAAGAACATTCTATGCCTCTTGTTCAAAGATTCAACGTAATCCATTTCTTTACGCTAAAGTCAGCGATGAGCAAAGGCGTAAGCTTTTGAAGCGTTTTCCTTACGCTGTTTACTATAGAGTCATAGATAAAGATATTATCATATTCGGATTATTTCACTGCGCTAGAAATCCCGCAACAATAGAAGATACATTGAGAGATCGAAATAAAAACTAAAACCCCAACCTGCTCCGAATATAAACGCAGTCTTTTCCGGTGAGTGTGCGAAAGTAAGTGAAAAGTTCAGCGCACGGTCAAGAATAGCAAACCAGAATCCGCCACCGAAAGTAACGTGCATCCTTTTTGAAACTACACAGTTAAATAAACCAATAAACAGCTTGAATTATAAAATTTGATAGACTATATTCAGTCTAAAAAAGGGCCACACGATGAAACTAAGTGATTCGATAAAATCTATCAGCTATTTAAAAACTAATGCTGCCAGTTTAATTGACGAAATAAATCAAAACCAGCAGACTTATTTTATTACTCAAAACGGAGAAGCTAAAGTTGTTGTGCAAGACATAAAGGTTTATGAAAAAACACAAGAAACAATGGCTATGCTTAAACTGCTTGCTATGACCTCAGAAAAAAGCAAAGCTGCTGCAGATGTAAAAAGTACTTTTACTTCTTTACGTGATGAATTAAAGTCTTTGCAGTAAAATGAAATACAAAGTGTTGATAGACCCACAGGCAAAGCAAGACTTAAAGGAAATCTTTATTTACGTTTCAATAAATGACAACTACTCATCTGCAGAAAAGTTGCTTAACGCTATTGAGAAAACTTGTTACAAACTAGAAAAATTCCCGGAGCGCGGGCATATACCTATGGAGTTAAGGCAAACCGGAATTAAAAAATATTTAGAAATTCATTACAAACCGTACCGCATAATTTATGAAATTGAAAATGATCTTGTTTACATACATGCAGTATTAGACGGGAGACGAAACATTCAAGAGTTACTAAACGAGAGATTCTTAAGATAAAACTCAAAACCCCAACCTGCTCCGAATATAAAACGCTGTCTTCTCCGGTGAGTGTGCGAATGTAAGTGAAAAGTTTAGTGCACGGTCAAGTATAGCAAACCAGAATCCCCCGCCAAAAGTAACATGCATTCTTTTTGAGTCGTCATTTTCAATAAATACTCTGCCCGACTCGGTAAAAGCATGTATTCCCAATTCGCCCGGCAGTAGCAGTGTCGCCCGGCCCAAAGACATTCGCGCTTCTGCTTGTGCAAATATAGCGGTGTGCCCTGAAAATCTCTCCCTTGAAAAACCTCTCAGCTTTTCTTTGCCGCCCAAAAACGCTGCATGAAAGAACGGGTATTTATCTCCCCAAATTTTTTCTGCCCCGGCACGTAAAGCAATTGTTGTCCGGCTAATAAAATTAAACGTATTGAAATTTCTGATATCAATGGATGTTGAAGCGAATGTTTCTTCGTTGTCGAAAATAGCCGGGTAAACTTTTGTATCTAATTCAAAGTAACTGCCGGTGTAAGCATTGCGCGGGTAATCGCGGGTGTCAATCACAAATTTTGAATTGAAGCTCAAAGTTGTAAAATCATCCAGTGCGTAATCCGGGAATTTGAATGTCTGCAGTGCCGTTTTATTTAAAGGAATCGATTCGTTATCGTTATAAGAAATCCCAAACGTTGTCGTATTATTCTTAAATACCGGAAAAGAAATGTTTGTTTCGAGATTGATCACTTCCTGCTCAACTTTGAAAAAATCCTGCTCTTCGAGAGTTTCAGTAAACGGGGTTTCATTACCGTAACCAAAATACTTATTAAACGACAGCTCATTTTTCTGCGCTATAAAAGTAACCGTAGCTCCGCTAATCATAGAATTAAACTTGCCTTCAAAATATAATCTATAACTCCCAGGGAAAGATGCATAGCTCGCAGTGGCCGTAAGCCAATATTCATAGGGGTAATTGCGGAAATTGTAACCGAAGTAAGAAGGGCCAGCACCAAGTAAAAAACCGTCATCCGAACTAAAACCGTATTCGGGATTTATTTCAAGCTCTGTTCCCCGCTGTGTGTACTGAGGCTCGAATCTTATTTCGTCAATGTCACTTTGTTCAACCTTGCTTCGGTCGGTTGAAGTACTTCCGGTTTCAACAATCTTTGTATTTTTATCGCTGTCGTAAAAACGGGTCATTGTCTCGGCCACAAGGATTGGGATAAACGAAATAGCAAAGCCATGCACGAGAGAACTGTCAACCAATTCGTCTTCGCCGCTGCCGCCTATAACTCTAATCAAAGGGGATTCTTCAACTTCCCCTTTTACAATCGCGTAATCATCCCCTTCTTGTAAATGAATTCTAATTTCTTTCGTGATACTGTTGTCAAAAACTTTATGATAAAACGGTTTTCCCCTTTTCTTTTTTGATTTCGTTTTCATCCGGTACAAACTTACTTCAGTCAGTTCATCGTTCAATCTTTTTACTTCAGCATAATCTTTTTTTACACTTCCGAATATTTCAACCACTTTGTTTGTGTGGATATAATATTCTTCAGAAAATTTTAAAAGTGCGTCTCTGCGGGCTTTCAGTTTGCTGATAATCTCATCTTTCGATAATTTGATGTACTCTTCCGGGAATTCATACACGCAATTTTCAATCAGTTCATCTGTTAACTTTGAATGAACAAAATTGGCAACGGAATCCCATTCCGGTTTTGTAATCTCAGACAAAAATCTTTTATCGATATATCTTCCGCTCCAAGTCATATATTTTGCGGGTGGGTATTTGTAATCAAATGAATGAAGCTGAGGCACAACCATTTCAGCTATTGTCGGTAGCAACCCGGTGTACTTTACAAAAGCATTATCCCTATCTCGCGGTATCGGATGCCAGTATTCAACACCGTCTGAATGAGTGTATCGCGCCCATCGCCATTGATCAGTGTGCCTGTCCCAATCACCTATAAAGCAATCCATCAACCGAGCTTTTAAGAATTCTTTTGCTTCAATTTTTTCACTTCGCTTTTCTTCGAGCCTTCTTAAAAGTTTGTATGTACCAACAACTTTTTCAGCATCTTTAAAACCGGGATTAATAGAATCCTTCTGGTCGGGGTGAACTTCAATCATGCCGAGTATACCGCCGAACTCTTCACGAAACTTGCCGAGTTTGGGATCATCATCGAGGTAAAATAAAAACGGCGGTGCATGAAGTACCCCAACCGCATTCAGCAAAGGGACTACTGCCAAAGCTCCCACCGGATTCGCCGTGCTTATCTGGTCTTTCAGCATATCCGCAATAACAGATGATTTTAAGTCATCTGACAAAATTGCTGTGGGATCTTTGTTAACTGATCTGAATTTCCATTCTTGTCCGTCCCCTCCTCTCAACCGAAGTGATTTTGTCTGCAGCCCGCCTCCCCTACGGATTGGTGTTAATCCGCCGGCAAAGTTTTCTAAATCGAGCACCGGTACTTTTATCGAGGTTGTCCAGAGATCACGCCAATGGGAGCCGTAAAAAAATCTGTGTATCCCACCGGCTTCGTATTCGGGACCTGGGGTTATCGTAATATATTTTAGAGAATCCTTTTGTTGCGCACTTAATGCGAATGGGATTAAAAAGAGAATTACGATCGTAAATTTTTTCAATATCAATCCGTCGAATCTAAATTAGGACGCATCAGAATATAAATAAAACTTCTATAAAAGAGGAATAGTTTAATATTACGGAAAAGTAAATAGTTCGAAAAAATTTTGGCAGGCAATTTTTTGTTGCCTGCCCTGAAGGATAATTAAAAGGAGTTTAATTACCGGGTGATTATTTGTTTGGAATAACCTTATCCTGTTAATTTTGTTTTCGTCGTTAAAGTCAACAACGTCAATTGTTTCAACTGTATGCCGTCGTTTTCGCCAAAGTCACATGCACGCACACAACCCACCCCGATTTTTAATCAGTTATTGAAGACCGTGACTTCTAAATATTCATCTTCGTAAGTATCTTTTTGAAATAGTTTTGAGTTTTTACCTTTCAAATATTTATTGAAAAATTCCAGCGTGTACTGAGAAATTAGTTTTGAAGTTTTCTTGCCGTCAGAAGGGCCAAGTATTTTATTGACTTCAGGTATGTTGAACAAAGGCATGTCGGTAAAATTGAAATGCGACGTGCCGTTTATTTTAACCACATAGCAGTCGTTATCAACCTGATTTACAAAATATTTTGCAACCGACCTTTTCCCGTTTCTCATAAAAAGAAAAGGCTGTGAAATTTTTTTGTCGATTATCAAACCGTGGGGCATACCGTCTATATTCATCCCGGCTTTAATACGTTTGTCTTTTATACAGGCATCACCACTTGATGCCCCGCCGAAAGACCAGCCCAAAACTCCGATTTTGTCCGTGTCAATTCTCTCTTTAAAGCGCGGATCATTTTCGTTTATTTTAATTACTTCATCAATAGCGAGGATTATATCATCCGACCAAACATCAACGCTTTTCTGAATGAACGGTATCCTCTCTTCTATTTCTTTTATTTGCTCAAATTGTTTTTGCAAATCGGTTTCCGTCAACACCTCTTCATTACGCTTACTGTGCTTGGGGTTAAAAATTTCCATCGCTGTTTTTTTTATTACATCTCCGGAACTTGAGAATGCTTTTATTGTACCGTCTGGGTATTTAACAAATGGAGTTTGGTAGGGGTGGCTAATACTTAACACAACGTAACCATGGCTGGCAAGTTCTTCCATTAATACTGTATGCGTATTAACGTGACCGCCAATTATTCCATGAGAATATATTAATACAGGAAAGGGTTCCGGAGACGCAGCTATAGGGGTTTTCAAATAGGAATAAGTTTTTACTTCACTGAAATGAGCCTTAAAATTTTGCGGAACTTCGCCAACTAGTATTCTAAAAAATTCCGCCATTATTGTGCTAATTAAAACTGCTTCGTTTTTTTCGCGATAAGGTTTCCTTACATCATTTTCACCAACTTGTGAAGGATACCATATTTGCCCGGTAACTTCTCTGTAATCATTCTCAACTTCAGTGAAAATTTCTTCACGGTTTTTATCAATAAAATGGAAGTAGTCTGTACCAACTTTGTACTTACCTGTCGGCTCAGGCATTTTAAAGGTTTGTGCTTTGGTTCTGTTTGCTGCAAATAAAAAAACTGCTGTGACTAATACAGTCAGCTTAATAATTCTAAAATTCATTCTCCCCCCGGTTGTCTTTAAGAATATTACTTTTATTAAAATTTTCTAGTTTTCTGCGAATTCCGGCAAAACAAAAAAAGCCCTTGGGTCAAAAACTGTGTCTAGCCTTGAAATTTTGCCGTTTTTAATCCAGTACATGTCTACAAATGTTGTATCCATTACTTCTTCCGGGTTTGAAACAAAATTTATGTAAACCCAGATTTTATCTCCTTGCTCACAATATTCCAATATTTTATGATCTTTTACTAAAGGAGCTATTTTATTAAAAGTTTCGACAAATTCTTCTCTGTCCATATCGTTAAAACCTTTGATTACACCTTTGAAATGGAAATCATCTGTGAATATCTCTTTGACAATTTTGCCCGCTCGAAAGGATGTATAAAAGTTTTCTACTACGTCTAATTTTTTCATCACTACCTCTTGAATTTGATTAGCAATTATTTGTTTGACGCAAAAGTAACTTGAGATGGAAAATTTTCAAATGGGCATAAATGCCATTATATAGCGGCGATAATGACAAATCATAGTATTATATTAAAAATGGATTTTTTGAAGGGGAAAAAATGAAGAAAGTATCAATACCCGTATTCATAGACAGTATAGCTTTGCCTGTTATCGGAGTAATGGAAATTCTAAACAAGGTAAACGGCTTTTATAAATTTTTAAATTCAAATGCTGCTAATAATTTTTTCCAAGTTGAATTAGTAGCCTTAGAAGGCAACAATGTAATCACTGAAAATAATTATCCGATCTATTGTCATAAAAATATTGCAGACGTAAAAAGAACAGACCTGGTGCTTATCCCGGCAGTTGGCGATAATATTGATAGAAATCTGGAATTGAATGAGGGTTACGTACCATGGATATTCGAGATGCAGAAAAATGGAGCCGAGCTTGGCAGTATTTGCACCGGAGCTTTTTTGCTGGCAAAAACCGGATTGGTAAACGGAAAAAAGTTAACAACACATTGGTATTACGAAGATAAATTCAAAGAGATGTTCCCGAAAGTTTATCTCGACACAAGTAAATTGATCATTGAAGATTACGGTTATTATTCGTGCGGCGGGGCTAATGCTTATCTGAGTTTGCTAATTTATTTGATCGAAAAATTCTGCGGGAAAGAGACAGCTGTCCTCACATCTAAAATGCTTATGATTGATTACAACTCTAACTCGCAAATGCAATACTCAATCTTTAATATTCAGAAAAAACATAAAGATGAAGAAATTTTGAAAGCACAGATATTCATGGAAGAAAACTTCAAAAAAGAAATTAAGATTAATGATGTCATTTCGGAATTACATTTAAGTAAAAGAAATTTTATTCGGAGATTTAAGAAAGCCACAGGTAACGCTCCCATCGAGTATTTGCAGAGAATAAAAGTAGAAGCCGTGAAAAGAGAATTGGAGAGTTCGAACGATCCAATCCCGGATATAATTTATAATGCAGGTTACAAAGACGCTGCATCTTTCAGGCAAATTTTCAGGCGTTATACTGGTCTTTCACCAACAGAATACAGAAAGAAATTTAACTTTGATTATAAATCTCAATTGGAGGCTTAGTTAAAAGTATCTTAAAAGAAAATCATTTTTAGACAAGCTAAAGAATTACAAAATATTAACGAAAATATAATAATAAGAATATTGAGTTTAGTTTCTGTGAATAAAGTAATAATCCTCTTATTATTAGCTGTCGGAACAATATTTTGTAAAGAAGATTCGCTTTTTACAAAGTTAAATTCTCTGAATGCTATTGAAAAATTAAATGCTCTTGATAATCTATATTATGACGCTTTCGTAATTGACCCGCCTACTGCTGTCAGATTCGCACAAGAAAAAATCAAATTAGTTGAGACACATAATTTAGATGATTCAATTAAAGCCTTCGGATATATCAACCTTGGCTATGCTTATCTTAAACTCTCATCGAATGACAGCTCATATGCAAACTTCATCACAGCATTAGATTTATTTGAAAAGAATGATATGAAAAGAGAAACTGCAATTGTTTACGCAAACCTTGGAATGTTATTCAACAGTAAAGGAGAATTTGAGAAAGCTTATCAATATATAATGAATGAACTTTCTGTCCTTGAAGAATTTAGCGACTCATCTTTTATGGCAGGCTGTTATTTAAGACTTGCAACCACCCTTGACGCTATGGGTAAAAGCGAAGAATCATTAAGTTATTATGAAAAGGCGATAGAGTTTGGGACCAAGTATGATGACAAAGTAATATTAGCCAATGCTAATAATAATATTGGAGTTGTATATGAATTAAGGAAAGAATGGGACAAAGCACTTGAGTACTATTATAAATCATTAGAAATAAATATTGAAATGAATTCCGAATTAGGGATAGAATATTCAAAATTCAATATTGCAGAAATATCAAAACAAAAAGGAGAATACGATAAGGCGCTAAACATTTTTCTTCAGTCTGATCAATTCTTCGAAGAACAGGGATTAAAACTAGAAACAATTTATTCTTCAAGAAGTATTGCATTTATTTATTCAAAACAGAAAAAATTTTCCGCAGCTCTAAAATATATAAACAAAGCAATAAAACTTTCGGAAGAAATTGGTTCAACTGTAGAGTTACGTGACAACTATAAACAGCTAGCTAAAATTTACGAAGAGAAAAATGATTTTAGGAATGCTCATAAGTATCATCAAGTTTATGTTGAATATAAAGATAGCGTATTAAATGCGACAAACATTGAAAAGATAAATGAACTACAGACTAAGTACGAAACAGAACAGAAAGAAAAAGAGAATGAATTGCTGAGATCTAAACTAGAGTTTAACGAAAAAGTAAATACATTTTATCTAATCATAGTTATTCTGGTAATTCTTTTGGTAATCTTTACAATTTATTGGTTGGTAAAAATTCACAATAAAAACAAAAAGCTCAACGAGTTAAATGCAACCAAAGATAAATTCTTTTCTATTATTGCACACGACTTAAAAAATCCTTTTTCCGTTCTAATGGGTTTTTCGGAAATGCTGTTGGAAAGTTTCAGAGAAAATACTGAAGAAGAGAATCTTGAATCAATAAGTGCATTACATGAATCATCCAAAAGAGGATACAAACTGCTAGAAAATTTACTGGACTGGTCAAGATCACAAAGAGGAAAGATTGACTTTCGCCCGGTCAAACTAAATATAAAAGAAGTATCCGAAAACATTATTCAGCTTCTGGAAATGACTGCTAAAAAGAAAAATATTAGTCTTACTTCAAAGGTGGATGAAAACATCTTTGCAAATGCTGATATGAATATGGTTAGCACTACAATAAGAAATATAACTTCCAATGCGTTAAAGTTTACCAATCCCGGCGGTTATGTAGAAATTGATGCCGAGTATAAAAGCGATAGAGTGGAAGTAAGAGTTATTGATAACGGAATCGGTATTGAAAAAGATGATCTTAAAAAATTATTTAGAATAGATGTTCATCATTCCACTGCGGGTACAGCTTCGGAAAGTGGCACAGGTTTAGGGCTGATTATCTGTAAAGAATTTATTGAGAAGAACAGTGGTACAATCAATGTTGAAAGCACACCCGGTGAAGGAACCCAATTTCACATTCAACTTCCCAAATCAAATTAATCAGAATTTACTTTTTACTTAAAATCCAAATCCCAAATTGAAGAATATATTTGTTGCTTCAGATGAATTTGCAAAGTTTAACGAAATTAAATATTCATTGAAATAAGAAATCCACAATCCCCCACCAACGGTTGGATGCCATTTATCAGAGTTTTCGTTTTTCGCATAAACTCTTCCGGTTTCAACAAAAGTGTTGAATCCCAGCTTTCCTTTTAAGATAAATCTAACATCTGTTAAATAAGTTCTAAGCTCAGCTTTGCCGAACAGCATTGCATCGCCATTGTAGCGTTCACGGGCAAATCCTCTTAAGTTGCTTACACCACCGAGGTAAACGCCTTCAGTAAATGGATAATCCCCGAATACCTTTGCCCCGCCGACTCTCAGCGCAATTGTTGAACTTGCTAAAGAGAAATAATTTCTGATATCAAATTCTGCTCGTAAAAAGTTTTCTTCAACATCAAAAAGCTGCGGAAAAAAATTAAGCTTTGTGTTTACGACAATTCCTTTTGTCGGGATAACAGCATTGTCTCTAAAATCAAATTTAAGTTCATTAAAAATACTGCCTGAAAAAAATTTATCATGACCGTACAATCCGTGAGGGAAATTATTCAGCAAGTCTAAATTCTCAAGTTCAGAATCAGCTATGTTTACCGACACACCAAATTTTGCTTGTACTTGTTTACTAAATCTGATACTGAGATTCGGCTTCACATAAAAAAGTTTTTCACTCAACTCATAAAATTCTGTATCATCCAGTTCATCGTCAAAAGAGGTCTCATTACCATAGCCGTAATATTTTGTAAAACGAAGCTGGGTAAACTCAGCATCCAAATGAAGCCATATCTTTTTGAAAGCCTGAGTGAAAGTACTATTGTAACCAACACTAAAACTGCCCGGTCCGGTAGCAAAGGTTGTTGACAGACTCATCTGATATTGATAAGGCCTTGCGCGGAAATTATGCTTTATCCAGATATTATAAATGCCAATAACAAAATCATTATCGGAGTCATATGACAAAACGGGAATAGTGAAGCGGTCGCTCCATCTGTCCATCCTTAATGGTTCGTATCTTTGTGATAAATCTTCAGGAATTTCATACTCTTCATCGTCGAGCGCGAGGTTTCCGTCATCAATTATTTTAGTCTTTTTACCACTGTCGTAAACAATAACTCTTGCATTAGTCTGGTCAATAATTTCATCTGCACCGTCTACGTCTATAACCCTGACAAAAGGAGCTTTGTCCGATTCCCCATTTAAGATAATTTTATCATCACCATCGAGTATATGAATTCTAAGTTCTTCCAATATGTTATTGTCAAAAACTTTTGAGTAAAATGCTTTTCCCTTTTTCTCTTTAGATTTTTTTCCTCTTTCAAAAACTTCAACTTTTGTAGTATTGTCGTTAGTCAAAACTTCGATGACGTTTGCATCGTTAGTCGCATAAACATCAGCAACTTTGTTAATCAGTTCGTAAAACTTATCAGAAATTTTATGCAGATTATCTCTTCTAACTTTTAACTTTCTAATAATTTCTTTTGCCGATAAATCATAAATATTTTGTGGAAGTACTGAGAGTGCTTCTTCAATTACTTCATCCGTAATTTTTGTTTTAATAAATGTTGCTACTGAATCCCAAGTTGGTTTATCAAGCTGTGTCAAAAACTTTCTATCAACATATCTTCCGTTCCATGTAATGTATTTTATTCCCGGATACTCTTCCTCAAATGTTTCCATTTGCGGGATAATAATTTCAATTATTGAAGGAAGCACTCCGTCAAATTTTGCAAACGGTTGATCCCGATCTCTGGGGACGGGCCTCCAAATTTCTTTTCCATTTTCTTTATATCTTAACCACTTCCACTGATCTGTGTGCCTGTCCCAATCACCGAAATAAATATCCATCAAACGTGCTTTCAAAAACATTGTTTCGTCAATCTTTTCATCAGTCCTATTTTCGAGTCTTTCAAATAATTCGAGTGTGCTTTCAACTTTGTCAGCGCCTTCAAAACCAGGCACTATTTCATTATCAATATCGTAGGGATGTATTTCAATCATCCCGAGTAAGCCGCCAAATTCTTCGCGAAACTCACCAAGCAATTCTGAATCGGGCATTTTTACAAGCTTAGGTGGGGCATGCAGTAATTCAACTTCATCTAAAAACCTTACAACTACAAGAGGTGCAAATGGATGAGCAGCACTTATTTGATCCTGCATTACTGATGCAACAACAGATCCCTGTAATTCAGGAGGTAAAATTTTTGAAGGGTCTTTATCTAAAGATCTGAATTTATATATCAATCCGTCATTGCCTTTTAGCCTTAAAGACTTGGTTTGGAATCCGCCTCCTCTTTTTAGAGGGGTTAATCCTCCGGCAAAACTTTCAAGGTCTAAAAACTCAACTTCAATTTCAGTGTTCCATTCATCGCGCCAATGATTACCAAAGAATATTCGCCAAAAGAAACCTGCTTCATAATGGGGTCCGGGTACTTCTTTAATGGTTTCTTGCGCTGTTAAATAAATTGGTAATATTAGTAAAAGCAGAAAAAATCTTTTCATGGATAGATTTGGTTTGTTTATAATTACGGCGAAATATAATAAAATCTTTACTTAGTAGTAACAGCTCAACAAATTAGTATTATTCTTTTGTAAAAGGATAAACTGTAAGTTTGCCTTTCTTGCCTGGATTTTCATCACTGATAATCATGTTGTTATTTTTATCAAAGGTAATTCCTTCAGGCTGCGGGTGATCTTTTTTGTTTAGTTTTTTGGCATCAATAATTTCACCGGTTTCAGAAACTTCAACTAAACAAGGATCACCTTTTGCTGATAAAATAAAAAATGTATTTGAGTGCGGATTTTTTTCAATTGCTGATGGATGAAAATCTTTAATTCCGAATCTATCTTTTAATTCTTTTAATGAGATTACAAACCTGGGTTCCGTATCTAATTTGTATCCATTCAATTTATAAGAAAGTATAAGTCTATTACCTTTGTATTTCTTGCCTGGGGTTTCTTTACATGCAATTAAGAGTGTATTAGTTTTTTCATCATAGCATAAACCTTCAACATCGAAAGATACGTTCAATCCTGTTCTGTAAGTTTTGTAGCTAACAGCTTTTCTATCGTTACCTTCTTTAAATTGATAAAGCAATCCGCTGCTGTTTATTACATAAAAGTAATTTCTCGAAATGGCAATACCTTCAAAATCTGATTCGGCAGTCCATCTCCCCAAGAAGAATCTTTTAATCTCTTCACCTGTGTCGGGATCAATTTGATATATTTTACCGACTTCATCATTGTGCGCAAAGAGTTTGCCGTCTTGAGAATAAACCAATCCGGAAACTTCACTTAGCCCGGAAGGAAGTTTAAACTTACTCTCGTTCTTGAAGTCGTATTTATCAATACACGAAATCATAAGTGCAATATAAAAGACATTAAGCAGAATTTTCAGCAGCATAATTAAGCTTCGTATTTATGATTCTTATAATTTACTTTAAACAAAATTGAATATAAAACCGGAAC
>JANQIV010000166.1 GCA_028282005.1 Melioribacteraceae bacterium
ATCTTTACATAGATTGGATTAAAGCCTACAATTGACCAGAGATTTCTTTTGAATAGACAAATCGGAAGACATGAATTAATTACAATACTTCTTGCAGCACTCGCGATTTTAATTATTAGAAAAATTCCTTTTATTGGTGAATTGCTTGTTCAAGTAACGATACTCGGCCCGAGTATTCCTTTCTTTCTTTTGAGCATCGGAACCTTTATTTGGCTGCTTAAAAGAGGTAGAACACTTTCCGATTTTGGATTGAGCAAACCTAATTCAATCTTAAAAACTATTGTATTCGGAATTTTGATTGGGGCGGCAAAAGTAATTCTCATTTCGTTTCTCATAGATCTGTTTGATATGGAGATTGACCTAAGCCGGATAGACGCATTGAAAGGAAATCTTGCGTTACTTTTATTTATGCTGCCTGCAATGTGGATAATAAACGGTTTTGGCGAAGAACTGCTGCATCGTGCAATTATTATGAAAAAGCTTGCGATTGTTTTTGGCAGTGATAATTATGCATGGATAAAGGCAATTTTAATTCATGCCGTATTTTTTGGTATTGGACATGCATACCAAGGGTTAGCCGGAATATTTTTAACTAGCTTATCGGCAATTATTTATGGCTGCGCTTTTTATTTATCAAATAGGAATTTATATATGCCAATCGTAGCACATTCATTTGGCAATAGTGTAGCATTTATAGAATCTTATTTGGGTACTCATTTTATTTAATTACGAATTTTTTAGTACAAAAAAATTCAGTTGAATTAATCGGAACAGTTTGTAATTTAGATTCATCAATAAAAATATTTTTTTAGGGAGTTGCAGGGAATGCTTTAATGAACCGGGCAGATCGAAAGCATCTGGATAAAGAAAAACAGCCGGTTTATTACAAATCTAATTAAATACATTAACTAATTACAGGGGGTTACATGTTTAAGTTAACAGCATTCCTTTTGTTCTTTACATCATTTGTCTTCTCACAAAACAAAGTTAAATATCTTGGGTTTAACTTTGATTTAGACAAACTTGTCGAGCGTGAAGACTCTTCCGTAATGATCCAAAACGGAAAAGAAACCGGTTACTGGATCTGGGAGGTTTCTCAAGACGACGATTATATTTTCTTCACCGATACTTCTGTTCTGTACGGACAGGTGCATGAAGTAGTAAATATGAAAGTTCATAAGGCAGATATTTCTAAAGGCGAAGTTGATTTATTTATGAAGTTCGGTGATAACACACTCAAAAACGATTTTGTTTTTGACGGGCAGAAAATCTCGGGCACTGTTGATGCAAAAATCCGCGGAAATGAAAACTTCATTGAAGTAGACACGACTGCAGAGTTCAATGTTGTCAGGGGTTTTTTCATTGGACTTTTGCCGGCAATGGATTTTGAAGTTGGCAGAGAAATGGAAATAAATTTCTTCGGAGCTTTGCAGGCAACAGTTTTCCCGGTTCACCTTAAAGTTGTAAGCGAAGAAAAAGTAACAGTAAAAAGCGGTACTTACAATACATATAAAATTGAGATTCCCCGTACGGGCGATAGAGGGGTTTCTAACACTTTTTATGTTACAAAAGACGAGCCGCGGAGAATTGTAAAAACAGAGGTTGTTGAAAATCCTATGGTTATTGAATTTGTAAAGGATATAAAAAAATAAATGCCGCAATTAACATTAGAGTATTCAAATAATATTATTGAAAA
>JANQIV010000179.1 GCA_028282005.1 Melioribacteraceae bacterium
TTGAAACGAATCCTTTTGGTTTATTCAATAAAAAGTAAACTTTCTTTTCAGTCTTTAATCTTTCGCCATCAACTTTTACTTCATCATTGTTGGGATCAATTGTGAAAGCCAAATCAGTAATGACTTTTCTATTTACTTCAACTCGTCCGCTTGAAATAAACTCCTCTGATTTTCTCCTTGACGCTACACCACATTCGGCTAAAAATTTATTCAGTCTCATCGTTTGATTTCTCTGCTGCTTCTACTTCGTTTTCAACAATCTCTTCAATTTCATTCATTAACAATTTTCTTTTCTGCTCAATAAAATCCTGGTCCTGCATTATCTCTTCGATTTCTCTCGGCTTTGGTAAATCTGATAATTTATTCAACCCAAAATATTTCAAAAACTCAACAGTCGTTGTGTAAAGTAACGGTCGCCCGACTGTGTCAGATCTTCCCTTGATTGTGATCAATTCTTTCTCAAGTAAAGTATTGATCATATAATCAGAGTTCACACCTCTGATTTGCTCAATCTCGGGTTTTGTAATCGGCTGTTTGTATGCAATAATAGCAAGTGTTTCCAAGGCAGCCTGGCTTAAGCGCTTTCTACTTTTAGCGGTTGATAAATAACCAACATATTTTGAATACTCTGTACGAGTAGCATGAATAAAGCCGTCAGCAATACTAACAATTTGAAAAGCTGATTCAACTTTTTCATACCCTTCATTCAATTCTATGACTGTTTCTTCAACCGAAGAAACATCTATTTCAATGTCATCTCCATCAATCTCTTTGATGGCTTTGATAATTTCCTTTGCAGTAATCGGTTCATCCGAAGCAAATATTAATGATTCTATTATCGAGTAATAAATCTTATCCATTTTCTAAACCGTAAATTTCAAAATCGTTAAAATTTTCAGACTCACGTAACCCTAATTTACCCATCTTTACCAATTCTAACATTGCAATAAATGTAACTACTATTCTAATTTTTTCTCTCATCTCAGTCATCAATTCAACAAAACTTACTATTGCTTTATTAGCTGTCCGGTCAATCAACAATTTAATTTGTTCATCTATTGTTACATTTATCTTCTTAATTTCGTGTACAGGTTCAATCGGTTTCTCTTCCATTGCTTTTTTGAAAGCTTTTATCAAATCGTAAATTGTAATGTTCTTAAGCAATGTATCCAATTCCGGTGGGGTCTCTTTTACATCACTTTCAAAATTTGATCTATAATTTCTCTTTAATTGATCCGACTCAAACAAAAATAGTTCTTCCGACATCTCTTTATACTTTTTGAATTCAAGCAATGCTTTTACAAGATCGGCTCTCGGATCAATTTCTTCACCTTTTTCATCAACTTCTTTTGGCAAAAGCATTTTGGCTTTTATCTGCATTAAAGTGGAAGCCATTAAAATAAAATCACCTGCACTTTCAAGATCCAATTGCTCGATTACTTCCATATATTGCAGAAACTCGCCAGTGATATAAGATATCGGTATATCGTAAATATCGAGCTCATCTCTTTTAATAAAAAAAAGTAATAAATCGAGCGGACCTTCAAATGTGTCCAGTTTGATTTTGTACATAGATTGTCGTTATAAATTCGTTTTAGACAAACTTAAAGATAACAAAATATTCTGACAGAGCGTAATTAAATTAAGATTGAAAAAGATACGTTTTCCAATTGTCATCAAGCCTGCTCACAGTGTTTTTCATAAACATAATGTGATTTGGTGCGTATGGCTTAACTCTCATCGGCATATTTGCTTCATCGGGTGTTCTGTCACCTTTTTTATTATTACATTTTACGCATGCAGCTACTAAATTTTCCCATGTATCTCCACCGCCTCGAGCTTTAGGCATTACATGGTCAATTGTTAAGGTTAAATCGCTGCGTCCGCAATACGCGCATCTGTGACCGTCTCTACGAAGAATATTTTTCCTCGTAAGAATTATACTTTTGTACGGGACACGAATGTAACTATTCAATCTGATTATGCTAGGAAGAGGAAAAGATTTTGTTACGGAATGAATTCGTTTGTTAGCGTTATCTGCAACAATTTCAGCTTTACCCAAAAACATCAAAATAAGGGCTTTTTTTACATTACAGATACTTAAAGGCTCATAACTTTGGTTCAATAAAAGGACTTTTGCGTTAAGTACTCCATTGCTTCGGTAAGCGTGTTCGAAACCTACCTCCTTTGGTTAATTTATTTGTTTACGGAAGTTATAATTAATAAATCAAAAAATAAATTCTATTCGTTATCCATTTTAATTAATAATTTTAAGTTAACACTTATTTTCCTTCTTTTATCACTCCTCCGGCCAAAACATAACCTTGTTCATCGTAAATAACGGCTGATTGCCCAGGTGTAATCGCACTAGCTGGTTGACTGAATAAAAGTTCTATTTTATCGTCATCCGATTCAACAACTTCCGCAAGTGAGCCGTTATCATTATAACGGATTTTACAAATCACACTCTCCCCAGGTTTCAATTGGGATTTGCTAACATAATTAATATCGTCCGCAATTAACGTTGACTGAAACAGCTCTTCTTTATCACCAATTTCAACTGTATTGGTTTCGTGATCTATTTTTTTCACATAAACCGGTTTACCTAGAGCAATTCCCAATCCCCTTCTTTGCCCAACTGTATAAAATGGAATTCCACGGTGACTGCCGATTTTTTCACCTTTATAAAGCATATCGCCTTCTTCAATATTTTCTATAACATCCGGAATTCTTTCGCGTAAAAATCTTTCGTAATTATTGTCTGCAACGAAGCAAATTTCCTGGCTATCCGGTTTGCCCGCTGTTTTTAATCCGAACTTATCAGCAAGATCTCTTATTTCAGGTTTAGTATATTTTCCAAGCGGTAATAATGTTCTGCTTAAGCTCTCTTGTGTTAAACCCCAAAGAGCATAAGTTTGATCTTTTTTATCATCTACAGATTTCTTTAACGAATGCCTATTAGTTTGTTCGTTGTACTCAATTTTTGAATAGTGCCCGGTTGCAACATATTTCGCATCAAGATCATCCGCTTTTGTGAGCAATTCTTCCCATTTAATTTTACGGTTGCAAACAACACACGGGTTCGGAGTTCTTCCGCTTAAATACTCATCTACAAAATTATCGATCACAGCATTTTCAAATGCTTTTGTAAAATCTACAGTGTAATGCGGGAACCCTAATTTTTGTGCAACATTTTTTGCATCATAAATTGCATCCAAAGAACAACAGCCGGATTCATGTTTTGGTGCGCCGCCAACTTCCATAAATCCCCATGTTTTCATTGTAATGCCGATTACATCGTATCCTTCTTCAACTAAAATAGCTGCTGCCACTGAGGAATCCACCCCACCGCTCATCGCAACTATTACTCTATTTTCATTCATCGTTTTTCTTTCTAAATATATTCCAAGATATTTTATCGATTTAAACTACAAATATATTGAATAAGTTCTTTGTTTGCTAATTTGGATGATTTTTTTAATGTCAGAGCCTGTCGAAGACTCTTTTGGCAAGTAAGTTAATACACCTCGACAAGCTCGGTGTGACAAAAAATCATCACTTAAAAATTATCGTTTTATTTCCATGAGTTAAAATCCTATGGTTTGAATGATAATCCAAAGCCCTTGCTAGTACTAATCTTTCCAAGTCACGTCCCTTTTTCACAATGTCTCTCACAGAATCTTTATGCGATATTCTCACAATATCCTGTTCAATAATTGGACCGTCGTCCAATACTTCAGTTACAAAGTGGCTTGTAGCACCGATAATTTTAACCCCACGTTTAAAAGCTTGCTTATAAGGGTTGCTCCCGACAAATGCCGGAAGAAACGAATGATGAATATTTATAATCCTATTTCGATATTCATCAATAATTTGATTTGTAAGTATTTGCATGTACCTGGCAAGAATAACATTATCGATTTCATATTTTTTGAGCAGTTCCAATTCTTTTCTTTCCTGCCCAAGTTTTTTCTCTTTTGTTATCGGGAAATAATAAAAATCGATATTGTAGTTTGCAGCTAATCTTTGCAAATCTTCATGATTAGAAATAATTAATGGAATTTCAATATTGTATTCGTTAGTACTATATCTCCATAATATTTCTTGAAGGCAATGATCATACTTTGAGACAAATATTGCATAGCGTAATTTTTTATTTTGGAAATTAATACTCCACTTTGCGTTAAATTCTTTTGCAAGCGGCGTAAATGCTTCTTTAATTTCTTCCTTCGGAACGGTAAAGTTTTTGGTATTCCAGGCAACACGAATGAAAAATAAATTCTCATCAAGATCAACGTGTTCATCTAAATCTATTATGTTTCCGCGCCGCTCAAAAATGAAATTCGAAATTCTTGATACTAGCCCTTCTCTATCCGGGCAGGACAAAAGTAAAATTACAGTGTTTTCCATTGCTCATCGAAATTATTAGCGCAATATAAGGGAATTATTGGAGTTGATGCAAATGAAGGAAAAATTTATTTTTGAGATTTTATTGTTTCAATACAATCAGCAAGAAATTGGCCGCACGAAATATCTTTTATGCAATCAGCTTCTTTTAGGGTATCAACGTCAATTTTTTCTAATTCCATTCCTTTTACCAAAACAGAAATTGTTTTTGGGTGACCGAAGCAGCCTCTCGGTTTTTCTTCTTCGGTTATTTCAAGATTGTTTATTATTAGTATATCATTAGTATTTTCTATTTCAAAAATCCAATCCTGTTTACAATGATTTTCAGCTGTGCAATTGAATATGTATTTTTTTATTTCCATTTCCGAGTCTATTTTACTTTTTGAAGAACTGCAAAACAAGTTACATAATTTTCAGAGTGACTCATTGTTATCTTTAAATCTTTGTCATCACCCAAAAACTCTGTTAATTTACCGAGTAACTTAACTCTCGGCATGCCATTTGGCTCGTTAAAAATTTCGAGGTCAACCCACTGAAAACTAAAACCGGTTGCTGTTGACATAGCTTTATAAATTGCTTCTTTCGCTGCAAAGCGTGCCGCAAAATGCTGGTATTTGTTTTTCTTTGAAAGACAGTAATCGAGTTCGGTTTTTGTGTAAATTTTATTCAGGAAAGCATCTCCGTAGTTTTCAATACTTTTTTTGATGCGGTCAATTTCAATTATGTCGATTCCAATTCCAAGTATCATCAATAACCTACTGCTTTTCCGAATGCTCTTGAATCTGTTCCGCCAAAGATAACATTATTTTCTTGATCAATTAATATTCCTTGTACTCTACCAATCCAACTGTCGGCTTCACCAATATTATGGCCCTTTAAAATCAGATTGCTAATTACATCGTGAGTCGTTCCAAACTCTTCAAACAAGATTTCATCGGGATACCACTGGTGGTGAAATCTCGGCATGTCTATTGCTCCTTGAATATCCATATTAAAATCGATACAATTTAGAATTACTTGTAAGACAGAAGTAATAATTTGTGATCCACCTGGAGAGCCTACAACTATATAAGGTTTACCATCTTCTAGAACTATTGTTGGGGTCATTGAACTCAACATCCTTTTACCCGGCTGTATTGAATTAGCTTCACCGCCTATAAGCCCATATTGATTGGGTTCACCAGGCTTAGCATTAAAATCATCCATTTCATTGTTTAACAGAAAGCCTGCACCTTCAACAACAATTTTATTACCATAGCTTGAATTAAGTGTAACAGTCGTGCTCACTGCATTACCAAATTCGTCAACAATTGAATAGTGTGTAGTTTCCTTTGATTCATAAGTGACCGGTATACCTGGAGCTATCGAATCTGACGGAGTTGCAATGGTTTTGATTTTATCAAAAATACTTTTTGCATAAAGTTTTGATGTTAGCCATTGAGCCGGCACATCATAAAAATCAGAATCACCCAAGTGTTGTGATCTATCAGCATAAACTTTTTTTAATGCTTCCACGGTTTTATGAATGTAATCACTACTGTGCCAAGCGTTTTTTGCGAATTCAAAATTTTCTAAAATATTCAATGACTGTACTAACGCAATCCCTCCGGAAGAAGGAGGAGGCATTGAAATAATTTCATAACCTTTATAATTCCCTTTGATTGGCATTCTTTCAACAGGATTGTATTCTTGAAGATCTTTGTGAGTAATGTAACCACCATTATCAAATGATTGTTTAACAATCAAATCTGCAATGTAGCCTTTATAAAAACCGTCTCTACCATTTTCTTTGATAAGTTTAAGTGCATTGGCTAATTCTTTTTGGACTAAAAAATGATCTTCATTTAGTGAATCACCCTCAGCAGTAAAAATTTCTTTTGAAGCTTCGTATTCATTAAAGTCTTCGTTGAATATATTAATATGATTAGCTAAATCGTAACCAACTTCGAAACCATTCTCAGCTAGTTTTATTGCGGGAGTAATAACTTCCGACAATCTCATCGTTCCGTATTTTTCCAAAGCATAAATTAGTCCGGCAACAGAGCCCGGCACTCCGGCAGATGTCCAGCCTTTTGTACTGAGATCAGGATTGTAATTTCCATCTTCATCTAAATAAATATCTTTATGTACACTAAGCGGGGCGCGTTCTCTAAAATCTATAGTTGTACTTTTGCCATCTTCCAAATGGATTACCATGAATCCCCCGCCACCAATGTTTCCGGCTGAAGGATAGCATACGGCCAACGCAAATCCAACTGCAACTGAGGCATCAACTGCATTTCCACCATTCTTCAGAATTTCAACACCGATGTCAGTAGCCAAAGTACTTGGTGATACGACCATACCGTTCTTAGCTCTAACTGGTCTTTTGGTTTCAGCTGAAAGATTTATAAACAGTGATAAACATACAATCAGCAATGTTGTAGTAATAGTTTTAGAATAAGCTGAAGTCAATCTTAATTCCTTCGTCATTTAATTGCTGTATTAAAATCTTTGTTAACTCTTTTGTTTGTTTCAATGTTTGATTAATATCTTTAATCAGTTCATCATCATAAAGCAGTTTACCGGCATTGTTCTCTTTGTTTTCTATTTCGGTTAAAAGAGAGTTTAATTTCTGCATGTTAGCGTTTGTAACAGAAATAAGTTCGTTTACATTTTTAATTGTTGATGAAACCGATTTTTTATTTTCTTCAACAAACTCATTAGTAGATGTTACAAGTTCATTAGAGTTATTAATCAATTCTGAAATTTCATTTTGATTTTCGGAGATAACTTTGTTTAGCTTGATCACGGTTGAATTAAGATTCACAACTGAACTTTTCAATTCTTCTTTGAATTCTTTATCATCGAGAAATTCATTTATGTTATCCAAAGAAATTCTAACATCTTTTATTACTGCAATTAAATCATTCTGTACTGAACTGAGCATTGCCAATGCAGTCGATACATCCCCTCTAAAATAGCCTAAGTGGGTTTTGTTGTAATCAAGCTCAATATTTGATAAACCTGAATTTATTTCAATTTTTTTACCTCCCATTAAATCGAGCATTAGAATTGAAAAAGTAGCATCTTCAGACAGTTTAACGTCAGGGTCCAAAATACCTTTTACAATTACTCTGTTATTATCTTCTGCAAATTCTTCAACGAATCCTCTTTTTCTTCCGTTAATAAAAATACGGTCGCCTTTTTCCAATCCGCCAATATTGTCAAAGCTTATGTAAATCTCCTTAACATCTGTGTAAATTGAAAAATTCTTTGCCCATCCGAATATCCATATAAAAAGTAAGATGGCAACTATAACAGTAATGCCAACTCTGATTTCTGTTTTTCTAGATTCTTTCATTTTTCTTTAATTGTTTCCTTTAGCTCTTTGAATTCATCTGAATCAATTACATTATCTTCAATAAACTGTTCAGTCTTTTCAAAGAATGCTCTAGTTTGGTCACTTATTTTTTCCCATTCCATTTGTTTTACTTTATCAAATTGATCAGAGACTAAAACCTTTAATGAGTCTTTATATTCAGATGCGTCCAAATCTTCAACATTTTCCTTAACTCTGGTCATGGCATATTCTACTAATTTATCCGTTCCCCAATCCCAAATTTCATCACCGTGGTACTCATAAACATAAAAAACGATCGCAACCAAAAATGTAAATAGAATTATCAGCTTAAAGAAACATCCCTTCAATTTTTATTTCCGTCTACTATTTTTTCAACTAGTACTTTATTTATTCTTTTGTTGTCTATCTCTTTTACTGTAAATCTAAAATCTGATTGAGTAAAACTATCACCCTCTTCAGGAATCATTCCGAAATGATTAAATATAAACCCACCCACAGTATCATAATCATCATCTTCCGAGGAAAAATCTTCAGTTAACAATTCGTTCAATTCATCTATTAATACTTTACCCAAAACAAGGTAAGCATTTTCATTTAACTTTGTTATTTCATTTTCCTCTTTGTCATATTCATCTCTAATCTCGCCAACAATCTCTTCAAGAATATCCTCCAAAGATACCAATCCGGCAGTACCTCCGTACTCGTCAACTACAATTCCCATATGCATGTTGGTTTCTTGAAATTCATGAAGCAAATCGCTGATCAATTTTGATTCGGGTATAAACAAAGCTTCACGAGCAATTTCTTTTAGAGAGATTTCTTTTTTGCCGTTTGTAGACTTAATATACGGCAACAAATCTTTTGCGTAAATTATCCCGATAATATTATCAAGGCTGCTATCGTACAAAGGAATTCTGCTATGCCCGGATTCGGTAATTGCTGACATTAATTCTGCGAAAGAATCTTCAATTGAAACAGATTTTATATCTACTCTCGGAGTCATAATTTCACGTACAGTTACACTTTTAAAGGCAACTAATCCATGAATTAATTCGTGTTCCTCTTCTTCAATTGTTCCTTTTTCCACACCTATATCAGCTAACTCAGTAATCTCTGATGAAGAAATAGCAGTTTTGGATTTATCCAAATTTAGATTCGCCGCAAGAGACCTAACCAATTCAGTTATAATTTTTGCAACGGGATAAATTATTACGCTTATCCAATAAAGTGGGATTGCAACTATCTTTGAAAATAATAAAGGGTTTTTTGAAGCAAACAATTTTGGAGTAATTTCTCCAAAGATTAAAATTAATACTGTGAGAACTATAATCTGTAGTATCAACACAATATCAATCGTATAGTTATAGAATTTAGCAACATCAAGAGCGATTGATACAGCTAAAATTGAAGCGGCAACATTTACAACAGTGTTGCCGAGCAATATTGTTACTAGAAGCCTTCTCGGTGATTCAAGGAGATTGCGAATGTATTTATCAAGAATTCCTTTTGAATCCTTTAAATCCTTGAAAAGAGTTTTTTCTAATGAAAAAAGCGCTACTTCCGAACCTGAAAAAAATGCAGAGGATAAAATTAATACAAATAAGAAAATTATTTGCAGAAACCAGTCCGTTTCCAAAAATTAGTTTAACCCAATTTGTTGAACATAACAATTAAAATGGTAAATCATCGTCTTCGTTTTCTTGGCTGCCGGTTTGAGGTGAACTCGACTGAAAGCTTTCACTTCCACCACTAGAATATCCGGAATCGCCGCGTGAGTCAAGCGGAATAATTTTTTCTGAAATTATTTCCGTAACATATCTTTTGATACCCTCTTTGTCGGTATAATCTCTTTTTGATAGTCTTCCTTCAACATAAAGTTTCTTTCCTTTTTTAAGATTGTCTTTCATAAAATCTGAAAGATTGAAAGAAACAATATTGTGCCATGTTGTTTCCTCTACCCAATTCCCATCTTTTCCTTTGTAGCTGTAAGTTGTAGCAATTGAATAGTTTGAAACTGAAACATTATTAGTAGTAAATCGGTGTTCTGCATCTTGTCCCAAATTACCGATTACCATAATCTTATTTAATGAAAATGCCATGCATCATCCCCATTTTTGTAAAATTTTTAATTTGAAGTAATATTATAATGAATTTAGCGAAAAAAGGACAATTATTTATTACTATTTTTCAATTGTCAAAATAAATGCATCCTTAAATTCGGGAATTAACCATAATTCATTCCGTACTCTTTCAGCATCCTCTCTGGCATTGAATCCCGGAAGCCAGATTACATATAATTTAACGTTCTCGCTGTAACTTATCTCCATCGGGTAATTAATCTTGGATAAGTTATCGTAGACGAATTTTTCTGCGTTAACTCTCGTTTCGTAAGCACCAACCTGAACAATGTGTTTTAAAGATTTGAAAACTTCATTTGGGACTACGTTTTCAACTTCATTGCTTTCTTCAATTTGCTCAGTTTCTGCTTCCTGAGTTTCAACAGAATCTTCAACTACAGGTGCATCAAAAACGTAGATTTCATCTTCTGCTTGTTGTTCAACGTTTTGAGTTGTCTCTTGTGAAGATGAACATGCGAAAAAAATAAAAAGTACAGCTAAAAGAGGGATATTGTAGGTTCTCATTTAATTATCTGTTTTTAACAAAAATAAAAAGGGACGAACAAAAATTCATCCCTTTTTTTAATAATCTTTAATAATTAATTTTTATAAACCGAATTGAAAGTTAAAAGCAAACAAATGAATTGATGTTGAATATGTACCATTGAAACCGAATTCTGAATTAGTAACTTCTCTGTCACCCATCAATAGGAATAGATAAGCTAAATCAAGACTTACATTTTCAGAGAGTTTTAACCCAACACCGCCTGAAAGGCCAATTCTGTCATTATCAGGCAACTGAGGCTCAACTAATTCGTCTTTGATAGGGTTTTTGTCATAATAAACACCACCTCTAATTGCCAATTTTTCAGATGATTTATATTCGAATCCTCCTCTAATTGCAAAGTTATCTTCAAAATCTCTAACAGCTGAAGAAACTAATAATGGATTTTGGGGTTGTCCTGGCAAAGATGGTGTTCTATATTCTTTAAAGCTTATTTCCAATTTGTCATAGCTAGACCAGCCAACATATTGAAAATCAGCAGTAACAGTTAATTTTTCATTTGCTTTAACTGCAATACCTACTTGCAGATTTTGTGGCAATGTCAATGGAGCAGTAGCTTCGCCATTAGGTAAAGGAAGCGAAACATTTCCTAATAAGGGGTGAGTAAAATCAATTGAACCAGGTGTTGATGTCGCTTCGCCTTCAAATTCATATTCTACTTCACTTCTGTAAGTAGCACCAATTGAAACTTTATCAGATGGTTTTATCATTAATGATGCTGTAAAACCAATTGCAGTATCATCGCCTTCTAAAAGTGTTCTTGAATCAGAAAGTACAACAGTTGTTCCCGGAATTGCTCTTGGAGTCATTCTTGCGATAGTTACATCAGCAAAAGAGTAATTTATACCAACACCTATTGCAAATTTTTCTGAAAATTTGTATGAAATTACCGGCTGGAAGAAGAAAGTTTTAAGGTCGGTTTCCTGTGCTAAATATCTTCCCGGCCATGTTTCATCCCATTCAGTTCCAAGACCGAAAGGAACGTTTACTGCGAAACCAAATCCCCATTGGTCATTAATTTTGTGTGTAAAATAAGCGTTAAACGGAAAGAATACTTTGCTTTCCGCATCAGTTTTTGTTGTTAAAGGTGTTGGACCTTCAAAGCTATTGCTTGGAAGAATTGGTGATATGCCAAGCATAATTTTTGTACCTTTTGAATAACTAATTGCTGCAGGATTGAAATAGACTGCAGATGCATCATTGGCATAAGCTGTGAATGCATTTGCCATAGACATTGCTTTTGCCCCGTGTTCATTTAATTGAAATCCACTAGCAAAAGTAGTTGAAAATAAAAGTAAAGTGAATACGGCAGTCTGTAGAACTTTTTTCAACGTAGTATCTCCTATGTAATTGGTAAGTAAGCTAAAGATAATAATTTCTTAATATATTTTACGAAGAATTTCTTTATTATTCTATATTTAAAATTGTTTCTCCTTTTTCTACTGATGTTCCTTCTCCGGCTTTGATTTCGGTAATTACTCCGCTTGCTGGGGATCTTAAGTCATTTTCCATTTTCATTGCTTCTAATGTTATCAGCGATTCACCTATTTTTACTTCGTCCCCAACTTTCTTTTTAATCTTTAAGACTAAGCCTGGCATCGGAGCTTTTATTTCATCAGAGTGTGATAGTTTTTCTTTATTTTTTAAGTATTCGTATGCTTTTTCTCTTAAAGTTGTGCGGACGGATGCTTCATAATAATGCCCATCAATTAAAAATGAAAATGATTCATTGTCTAATTTATTTGTCGTAAGCTCAAAAACTTTATCACCAATTTTTAACAAGTACAAATGTTTACTGACTTTTGATAGATTTACTTCAACCTCATTTCCGTCAATTGAAATTCGATTGCTATCGAAAACTTTTATATCTTTTTTTAAGTCATTTATTGTAACAATGTAATTATTCATTTTCGTTTTCAATCCAATTTGTTTTAGAACAATTGTAAACCGGCTTTAACTCATTTTCTTTGTCTTTTAATAATGCGGCAAGAATTGAAACAACATTTTCATATTCATGTGTTGCATTCGATTTCCATTTGTTAGGGATTAATGGCATCAACTCTTTTTCGATAAAATTGATATCGTACTCACCGCTTAAAAAAAGTTTGTTTTCTAAAATCCAATTACATAATGGAATATTCGTAATTACCCCGGCAATTTGATATTCTCCCAATCCCCTCTTCATTCTTTTGATTGCTTCAGTACGGTCGCGTCCGTAGGAAATTACTTTTGACAAAAGTGGATCATAATAAACTGAAACTTCAGACTGAAGATCAATTCCACGATCAACTCTGATACCCGGGCCGGAAGGTAAACGATGGTGAATTATTCTCCCGGTCGATGGAGAGAAATTACTATCTGTGTCTTCTGCATACACCCTGCATTCCAAAGCATGATTATTAATTTTTATATCATCTTGTTTAAGAGTTAGCTTTTCACCGTTCGCAATTTTAATTTGTTCTTTCACTAAATCAACACCGGTCATTAATTCAGTAACAGGGTGTTCAACCTGAATGCGAGTATTCATTTCAAGAAAATAAAAACTCTGATTACTATCCATCAGAAACTCAATAGTACCCGCATTGTAATAATCGCATGCTTTTGCTGCATCAATAGCAGCTTGAGTTATTTTATTTCTCACTTCATCTTTTATTGAAATTGAAGGAGCTTCTTCAATTATTTTTTGATGTCTTCTCTGCACTGAACATTCACGTTCGAACAAATGCAGATAGTTGCCGTGCTGATCAGCCAGTACTTGTACTTCAATATGTTTTGGTGATTCAATATATTTTTCAATATAAACATCAGCATTACCGAAAGCTTTTTGCGCTTCACTCTGTGCTCTTTCAATTGCATCTGCTAATTGATCTTCACTATCTATTTTGCGCATACCTTTTCCCCCACCACCGGCTTTGGCTTTCAACATTACAGGGTATCCAACTTCAGAACAAACTTTTTTTGCTTGTTCCAATGATTGTAATGGATCAACCGTACCCGGCACAACAGGAATGTTGTTGGCTTTCATTAATTTTCGTGCTTCAGTTTTATCACCCATCAATAGCACAGATTCTGCCGAGGGCCCAATAAATACTAAGCCTTCGTCTCTAATTCTTTTGATAAATTCTGAGTTCTCTGAAAGAAAGCCATATCCAGGGTGAACTGCATCAGCATTTATCTCTTTTGCAAGTTCTATTATTTTATCTACATTAAGATATGACTCCGATGCCTGTGCAGGCCCTATTAAGTATGCCTCATCAGCAACTCTTACGTGCAGCGAGTTTTTGTCTATTTCAGAATAAATTGCCGCAGATGTTATTCCAAGTTCTCTGCAGGCTTTAATAATTCTTACGGCTATTTCACCTCTGTTAGCAATTAATATTTTTTTTATCATCAGTTAAACTCTACTATAGTTATTCCTTCTCCGCCCATTTCTATCTTTGCAAAATAATAATCTTTCACACTTTTATTATTCTTTAAAATATCATGAACAGTTTTTTTTAACATCCCGGTTCCTTTACCATGGAGTATTTCTATTGAATTCATATTTACCGCGTATGAGTCATCGAGAAATCTTATTATTTCATATTCTGCTTCTTCAGGCTTTTTTCCCCTAATATCCAATCTAAAACTATTTACTTGCGGCGTAAAACTACTGTATGTACTGTATGATTCAGTTTCAACTTTCTTTTTTTTCGCGTGAAATATATCTTTTATTTTCACATTTAGTTTCAGCGTTCCGGTTATTACAACAGCTTTCTTTTTATTTTTATCGATCTCTTCAATTTCACCAAAAGTCGATGTGTTGTTTATTCCAATATAATCACCAACTTCAAATTCCCTTGTGATTTTTTCTTCAACAACTTCAACTTTTTTTGCTATCTCTTTTTGTGTCTCAAATAAATTATTAATTTTCCTTTTTTCTTCTTTAATTACAGCTTTATCTGCATTGGTCTCTTTTATTGTTTTAATCGTACTTTCAACTTTTTTATTTATATCCTTTAAATAATTGTCAGCTTTCTCTTTAGCTTCGCGTAGAATTTTCTTTTTTGATTTTTCCAGTTCATCAATTTTACTTTTGTAAAGATTTGTCAATCCGGTCAATCTCGTATTTTCTAATTTTGATGCGCTAAGTTTTGTTTGAAGTTCTCTCGATTTATTTTCCAAATTCAACAACAAATCTTCAAGACGCGATTTTTTTTCGTCTAAATATTCTTTTGCCAAATTCAAAAAGTCTTGCTCAAAACCGATTCTGCCTGCAACTTCAAATGCATAGCTTGAGCCCGGTAATCCTTGGTTGAAAGCGTAAGTCGGTTTTAGATTCTCAGTATCAAACTCCATCGACGCATTTTCAAAACCTTGTAAATCATTTGCAATTACTTTTAATGAACCATGATGAGTAGTAGCCAATGTAATCGCGCCTGTTTCTTGTAATCTAATTAATATAGCTGCAGCAAGAGCTGAGCCTTCCGTCGGATCAGTACCTGTTCCAATTTCGTCAAGCAACACGAGAGAACTTTCATCGCACTCATTCAGAATATTTTTAATATTTGATAGATGCGAGCTGAATGTACTCAAATCGTCTTCAATTGATTGCTGATCACCTATGTCAACTAAAATATTATCTATTAATCTTAAGTTACTGTCCGGATCAGCAGGAATATGAATACCACTTTGAGCCATCAAAGTCAGTATCCCAAAGGTTTTTAAAACTACTGTTTTCCCACCAGCATTCGGACCGGTTATAACAATGGTATTGTTCTTATCAATAATTAAATTTAGCGGAACAGTTTTTTGTCTGCCAATTTTTTTAATTAAAATAGGATGTCTTCCATCAAGTAAATTTATAGGTTTATCTTCTTCAAAAGATGGAAATGAACCAATTATTTCAACTGAAAAATTTGCATTCGCAAATATTGCATCAATTTCGGCAATTGCTTTTAACGAATATTTTAATTCTTCTTTTACTGTACTGATTTTTTTGGTGAGCTGTTTTAAAATTCTTTCAATTTCTCTTTTTTCAGCAAATGAAAGGGAAAGTATATCATTATTCAGTTCTAGTGTTTCTTCCGGCTCAATGTAAACCGTCTGACCAGTATTTGATTCTGAATGAATAAATCCTTTTACATGCCTTTTGTGCTCAGCCTTTATTGGCAATACGATTCTTCCGTCACGCAAAGTCATGTAATCTTCTTGAGTTAAGTAGGAATCACTCAATTGCTTAAGTAATCTGTTTACAACTTTTCTGAGTTGATTGCTTTTGCTGATAATTTCACTTCTAATTTCTTTTAGCTTCGGACTAGCATTATCCTTTATTTCTCCTGTCTCGGTGAATATCGAAGAAATATGATGTTCAAATGTTTTATCAACAAATAGGTTATCCAAAAAGTTTTGAGATAGTTTTGTACCTTCAGCTCTCGTTGATAAAAACTGATAAAGTTTTCTTGATGTTTCAGCTAATGATAACACATCCAAAATCTCTTTATCACTTAATATAATTCCTTCAACTGAAATACTTGTTAAAGAATCCAAAAGATTTGGAATGAAGGTTAATGGCGGCGAATCGTTATTAATCAATATTTCTTTTGCTTCTGTTACAAAAGAACCTTGTAATACAATTTCATTCTTGTTTGTTAGTGGTTCTGTTTCGAGAACCTTATTTTTTCCAAGTTCTGTGTAAACATACTTTGTAATAAATTCAAGGATTTTTTGGAATTCGAGTTTTTCTAATACTTTATTGTTTATCATCTAATTCGGTTGGTTGCTCTGTTGTTGTTGTATCTGTTTCAACTTGTATTTGATCTTTGCTTTCAATATAGTCTTTTATAATCATTTTAGTTTTGAAATTAGTACCAAGTATAAAATCTATTGTAGAAGGAATTATACCGGAGACTGTATAATAAACTAATGAGTTATCTTTTGCTTCTTTACTCGGTATTCTGAAAACATTCAAAAAAATAAAAAATGCGCTTAAGAAAAATATTATCTGAATTGCCCCGGCAGCACCACCAAGTATTTGGTTCACAAACTTATTTACTCTGTCGAGAGGTTGGACTATTCTTTTAATTAATGTAAATACTAACATAGTCAACGCAAAAATCAGAATTCCAGCTACAATATTGGCAAGGTAAACTTCATTCCCAAATACTGGTGCTATAAATATACCTACCGGTTCCGAAAATTGAATAGCTAATCCAATAGCTATAATTAAGCCTACAATTCCTATTATTTTTCTTATCAGCCCGTCTTTAAAGCCAAGTAAAAATCCAATAAGAACTATTGCGATTACAATGTAATCAATGTAATTCAAGATTAACCTAAAACTTGTTCAACAGCACTTTTTACAGCTTTGCCATCTGCTTTACCTTTTAATGATTTTACAGCAACAGGCATAAGTTTTGGAAAATCAGCCTTTGTAGATGCACCTATTTCTTCAGCAATCTTTTTCACTTCTTCCAAAATTTCTTCAGATGTTAATTGTTTCGGTAAATATTCTTGAATAATTTTTAGTTCAGCTTCCTCTTTATCTGCTAGTTCATTTCTACAGGCATTTCTAAACTGTTCAATTGACTCTTGCCTCTTTTTAGCAGCTTGAGTCAATATTTTCAATTCATCATCGGGGCCCATTTCTTTATCTGTCCCGCTTTTTTCATATTCCAAAATTGACGCTCTGATAGAACGAATAGTTTGTAAACGAACTTGGTCTTTGCTTTTCATTGCAGACTTTAAGTCTTCATTAATTTTGTCTTTTAGTTTTATCATGTTTTCCTCAAAAAAAAAGGCAGACTATAAATTAATATAATCTGCCTAAACTTTCACAACAAAGTTTAATTATTGTTTTAAGCGTGCTGAATAGTTAATACGTCTTGTGTCAGCTTTTCTCAAAGATTGCTGTATATCCGTAACTATTCCCATGTTTGAATTTTTATCAACCCTAAGGGAAACAATTACGTTTGGAAGTGCCACTCTTTTCTTGTACATAAGTTCTTGAATTTCATTCAATTCAACAATATTATCATTCAACTGAATTTTTTCACTCTGTCCAACCCAAATATATGATATCAATCTTTTGTTTTCTATTTTCTCAATAGCCTCAGCTTCCGGTAACTTAAACTGAACAAGAACATCAACCTCTCTAAGTGTAGTAGTTACCATAAAGAATAACAAGAGCATAAAAACTATATCAGGCATCGACGATGTCGGAATTTCTTGTTTTGTTGAAGCTCTCTTCTTATTAAATTTCATTCTATTTCCCTATTTATTTTATTTGTTCAGGCTCGGCAATTGATATAATAATAGGTATCTTATCTCTCACATCTTTTGTTTGTTCTTCATCAAGTTCGTCAACTTCAGCACCATAAGTAGTCATAGAGTATTCCTCTCTTACTTCTGCAAAAGCTCCTTTTACCTGATCCAAAGCCTGAATGTATAGGTTGTAGTTTGTTTTTCTATCAGTCTTTACTGAAACAACAAGTTTTTTATTCTTTGGAAGATTAATTTTACTTGTAATTCTTTCCTTCAAGTTTTCCTTGATCTGAGGTATAGCAATGATTTTTTTGTTAAGTAGTACATCACCGTTTTCATTAATCAACAATGCAGCTAACCTATCTTTTGGAAGAGGAACTACTTCTTGCTCATCAATAGGTATGTACTCAGGCAAAGTCAAGCCAATACCAGTATCAACATCAATCACAGTAGCCACAAGGAAGAAAAGAAGCAGCAAGAAAGCTATATCTGCCATAGAGCCTGTTGGAATTTCAGCTTCCTTAGATTTTTTCTTTTTTAATGAAACCATAATTAATTTCTCGTTTTAATTTTTATTAATTAGCCTTTTTTCATTTCGTAAAGAGCATCAATTAATTCAATTGAGCTTTCTTCCATGTCGCCAACTAATTTATCAATTCTAGCAACAAAGTAGTTGTAGAATACTTGTAAAATAATCGCAGTAACAAGACCGAACAATGTAGTTAAAAGAGCAACAGAGATACCGCTAGCAACGATTCCAGGAGAAATTTGAGCTGCTTCAGCGATAGCGTCAAAAGCTTCAATCATACCTTGTACAGTACCAGTAAAACCAAGCATCGGTGCAATCGTAATAAAAGTAGAAATCCAGATTAGTCCTCTTTCTAAGAATCCCATTTCAATTGCGCCGTAAGCCATAATAGCTTTTTCCGCTGCATCTAAACCTTCATCTGCTCTTAAAAGACCAGCATGGAAAACTGAAGCAATTGAACCTCTAGAATTTTCACATATTTTCATAGCTTCTTCAACACCACCTTTTGATAAAGCGTCTTTCACTTTAACAATGAATTTTTTTGTATTCATAGTAGCGCGGGATAATGTCCACAATCTTTCAAGACAAAAAGCTAGACCTAAAACCAAACATCCTAAGATAGGCCACATGAAACCGCCACCTTGTTCAAATTTTGCCTGAAGGTAACTTAAAACACCTGTTTCTTCCGCTTGTGCAATAGCATAGGACATAAATCCAAACAATTCTGTAATTTGCATAAGAGATAACCTCCGAAGTTATTTATTTAATTAAAAATTCTAATTTTGATATTACTATCAGAATTGAGTTCAGTAACATTAAGGATTTACCTTAAAAAAGTCAATAAATAATTTGATACAAGAATCCTTTTCATTCAATGTTAACAGTTCCAGGAAGCTCAATTACGTTACCTGAAATTATCTTGTAATTGTCAAATAAATTATTGACTAATTCGCCAATTTTTTTTGGCGAAACCATATCCCTTTTGTCCTCAACCCATTCTTTGTTTTCCTCCGTTTCCAAAATAAACGGAGCAATTGCGTTAGCCGAAAACTTTAATTTTTCACCCTCAATAGCAAGTGATTTTACCATAAAATTTAGTGCATTTTTTGATGTACCATAAACACTTTTTTGAACTTCCGGGAAATTGCCGCTAATTGCACTAGTAAAGCAAATTGAGCCCCCTTTTGTATTTCTAACATTTTTTGAGAAATATTTTCCAATCAAAAATGCAATATTCAAATTTAGGTTAATTATTCTGTTCCAGTCTGCGTAATCTAAATCAGCAATCTCTTTTCCACCGAAATATCCGCCGATTGTTGAAAAAGCAAAATATTCGGAGTTTTCGTCAAAACTTATCTTTTCAAACACACTAGCAACATTCTCTTCTTTGGATAAATCACCGCACGCTATTTTAATTACTTTGGAACTGTGCTGCTCATCTGAGAGCCTGGTATCAACGAGATAAATTTGTCCGTAATCTTTCTGCTCTAAAACTTCTGTAACTCCTCTGCCCAAGTTACCATGTGAACCAAATATAATCAGTATTTTATTGATTTTACCCTCTGCATTTTTTTGTTCTAAACAATCATGGAATTGAAAAATTTTGAGCTACATCTTTCGGCTCGAAATGTTATATTTTAAAACTAATAAATTCCAGTGAATAATATAACTTCTTAAAAGACAAACTATATTATTTTTCTGTAAACAAATCATAAAAAATTAAAATCATATATGAAAGAGAAAAAAAAGTTCGTAATAATCGATTCTATGGCTTTAGCATATAAAGCATATTTTGCATTTATCAGCAGACCTTTAAAAACAAAATCCGGCGAACCTACCTCAGCTGTTTTCGGATTTATAAATCAAGTTCTAAAAATAATTGAAGACACAGAACCAGACTACATTGCTGTGGCTTCGGATTCAAAAGAAAAAACATTTCGCCATGAAAGATATGAGGGATACAAGTCATCAAGAGCTGAAATGCCTGAAGATATGGTGCCACAGATTGGGCGAATAAAAGAAGTTATTGAGGCATTCAATATGCCGCTTTATATTTTACCAGGTTACGAAGCGGATGATTTAATTGGTACAGCGTGCAAAAAAGGTGAAGAATTAGGTTACGAGTGTTTCGCCATTACTCCCGATAAAGATTACGTACAATTAATTACTGATAATATAAAAGTTGTAAAGCCCGGTAAAAGTACAGATCAAATTGTAATTATTGATAAAGAAAAAGTAATTGAAGAATACGGTTTTGAACCTGAAAAAATGATTGACTATTTAGCATTAGTTGGTGATTCATCCGATGATATTCCAGGTGTTGCCGGAGTAGGACCAAAGACTGCTACACCTTTAATTCAGCAATTCGGATCGGTTGAAAGCATTTATGAAAATATTGAATCTATTGAAAAAAAGGGATTAAAAAATAAATTAATTGATAACAAAGAAAACGCTTTCCTTTCAAAAGAATTAGCAACAATTGTCACCAATGCCCCATTTGAATGCAACATAGAAGATGCAAAATTTGAAAAGCCGGATACGGATAAGTTATTCAAACTTTTTGCTGAACTCGAATTTAAAAACTTTGGTCCGCGTTTAGCCAGTATCTTTGAAACAAAAATCGATGTGGAAGAAATAAAAACAGAAGAAGATTTTAGTGAATCAAAAACTTTTGATAAAAGTAAAGTTGAATACAAATTAATTACTACAGTTGAAGAAGCAAAAGAACTCAGAAAAAAACTAAGTGAATCGGAATTATTTGTTTTCGATACTGAGACTGACTCGCTAGATATATTTAATGTTAGGCTTGCCGGAGTAGCATTCTCCGTTAAAGAAAAAGAAGCATATTTTGTAGCAACAAATCCAGGCGGCACTTCTGAAGATATGTTTGCACAAGATCTGTCTGATAGATTAAGTATTGAAGATTTCACAAAAATTTTCAAACCGGTTTTTGAAGATGCAATAATAAAGAAAGTCTGCCAAAATGGGAAATACGATATTGCAATTCTTCGTACTTACGGAATTGGATTAAATAATTTTTACTTCGATACAATGTTGGCCAATTATATTTACGATCCGGATTTGAAACATGGGATGGATGAACTCTCTGAAAAGTATTTGGATTACACCCCCATATCATTTGAAAGTATGATCGGATCAAAGAAAAATCCAGAGAAAATATTTGAAGTGGAAGCTGATAAACTGACTGACTATTCGGCTGAAGACGCGGATGTTACTTTTAAATTGTTTAATGTTCTGTCAAAAAAATTAAAAGAAGAAAATTTAGAGGACGTAGCGTATAAAATTGAGTTTCCACTTGTTCCGGTTTTACAGGATATGGAAAGAACCGGAGTGAAAATTGATACTGACATGTTAAAAAATTTCAGCAACGATCTGCAGAGATTAATGGAAGAGCAAACCGAAAAAATTTATGGTTTTGCCGGGACAGAGTTCAATTTAAATTCACCAAAGCAGTTGCAAGAAATACTATTTGAAAAATTAAATTTACCAAAAACAAAAAAGACGAAAACCGGTTATTCAACAGACGCACGTTCACTCGAGTCATTAAGAGGAAATCACGAAATAATTGATCATATGCTTGAGTACAGACAGGTTACAAAACTGAAATCAACTTATGCTGATGCGCTGCCGAAAATGATTCATCCCAAAACCGGTAAGATTCACACTACCTTTAATCAAACTGTTGCTGCAACCGGAAGACTTTCCAGTATTGATCCTAACTTGCAAAATATTCCAATTCGTACAAGGATGGGCAAAGAGATAAGAAAAGCATTTATTGCGGATAATCCCGACAATGTAATTTTGAGCGCTGATTACAGCCAAATTGAATTGAGAATTATGGCAAGCATTTGTGAAGACGAGGGATTGGTAAATGCTTTTATCAATGGCGAGGATATTCACAGAAGTACTGCTGCATTAGTTTTTCAAGTTCCACCTGATGAAGTTAATGCAGATATGCGTAGAAAAGCTAAGGAAGTGAATTTCGGAATCCTTTACGGCATTGGGCCATTTGGTTTGAAAACAAGATTGGGAATTACACAAACACACGCTAAAGAAATTATTGACACATACTTTAATACATTTAAAAATGTGCGTGAATACATCGATGGTTCTATAGCAAGTGCAAAAGAAAAACTATATGCAGAAACACTAATGGGCAGACGTAGATTTTTAAGAAATATTAATAGTAAAAATAGAATGGTCAGCCAGGGTGAACAAAGAATTGCGATCAACATGCCTATCCAAGGAACTGCGGCTGACATGATAAAACTTGCTATGATTAATATTTACAGCGAACTCAACAAAAGAAATCTGAAAACCAAAATGGTTCTGCAAGTTCACGATGAACTTTTATTCGACACCCCAAAAGATGAGGTTGATATTGTTCGTCCGCTTGTAAAAGAATTAATGGAAAAAGCTTTTCCTTTGAAGGTACCTGTTATAGTTGATACAGGAGTTGGCAATAATTGGCTTGACGCTCATTAATTATTTATCGGTGAGTACCAAATAAATTAGTGCAGCAAAGTTAATCTGTAGTGCCCCGAATGCAAAACCACTAATAAAGTCAAACTTATCGGTATCATCTAAGTGACTTTGTCTATTTGATTCTTCATATTTTTCAAAGCTTTGATCAGCTTGTATTTTATAATATGCTGCTATCCCTCCCAGCACAACAGCACTACCAATCATAGCTTTGAACCATGGTGTATCAACAAATCGTTGTGATTTTTTTATTCCATTAAAATCTAACTTAACCGGGTTATTAACCTCACCATAATTTAATTGAATAGATTTAGAATCGTAATATGGCTTTGATAAATTGATATCAGTAATTCCCTTTGGAATAAACATCGGTGAATACCCAAGTAGCGAATCACCATTAAAAACATATACATCTTGAGGTGACGTATCGAAAAATATTTTTTCTTTAAAGGAGAAAGAAAAATCGTAAGCTTCACCGCAATCTTCTATCAATATATTTTCCTTAATTGATTTTGCATCCCAGCTTAAGCCTGCTTCTCTAATAAATAAATCGTACTCCCCTTTTTCCAATTCAATTGAAACTGATCCTGTTCCAACCAATTTTTCATTTAAATAAATTGATGCATCGTCGTCATCTATTTTAATATTCACATTATTTTTACAATCCTGCGCATATACAAAGCTGATTGTAATTAAAATTAAAACAATATATTTCAATTTCATTTTCATTGATTATTAATTCGTTTTATAAGCGAATAGTGTTCCTCTATCGATACCAATGTAAAGTGTATAGTCATAAAAGACTGGTGTCATTTTAACACGTGCATCATATTCAAATTCCATTTCAATGTTTCCGTTTTCAACATTGATAAAATGTACTTTTCTGTTAAGATTAGGTTGTACAAGCACATTGTTGAACAACAATGCATTTGCGTTTAACACACCATCAACTTCAGTTGACCAATTTATTTCCATTTCATTTAAATCTATTGAATAGATTACTCCGGACATATCACCAATAAATAAATTAGTCCCATTTACAATCGGATTATTTTTAGCAGCCGATTCAAGTGATATTTCGTTTTCAACAATTCCATCTTTCAATTTAATTTTATAAAGGATTCCTTCAACGTCACTTAAATAGCCAAAAGTATTTGTTAAAGTTATTCCGGCTTCAATTCTATTTTCAGAGATTTTATTTTTGTAATTAAGTTTACCGCTTTTATCATCAATCGAAAAAATGTTACCGTTAATGCTCCCCCAATAAATCCGTCCATCAATATAAGCCGGATCGGAAACAGCTATTTCTTTTGAATCGTACTCCCAAACCTTTGTTCCTAAAAAATCAAATTTCAATAATCTGCCTTCTTCAGTTAATACTAACAATCCGTCTTCGAGTTGTAAAGGTTCGTTTGAACACTTCCCTTTAATTTTAATTTCCTCCGACAATGAACCTTGTTTGTAATTAAAAATATACATCGTGAAGTAAGTCTCTTTGAAATTATTTACAAAATAAAAGAACTTATTGTTTTTTATATTAACTGTAACAGGCATTTCACCCGACTCTTCTTCGTGACCATTTAATTTTCCTGTTTCCCTATCAAACACGTAAACTCTTCCGGAAAGATCAGGCGAGAATACAAATTCATCATAAATTGTAACTGAAAAATTATCGAAGCTTCCTCTAGTCGTGTTTTCCCAAGCGAGTTCTAAGTTCTCATAATCCAAATTTTTATCTATATAAAAATTTCTTTGGTTATTGACTCCATAGCTCATTAAGCCTTCATCATTGAGTCTGGCATCTTTTAATGCAATTGGATTTGTGCACCCAGTCAATACAGAGATAATGATAAATAATATTTTAATGGTCTCTCTCAAAAATCCCATCCGAAAAAGAATTGATAAAATAATTTAGGTTGTAATTGAGTAAAGTTTTTTTCAATTTTTTTGCCGATGTCATAACGTAAAGCAATAAAATTAAAAACATTAATTCTGATTCCGAAACCCACGCTGCCAAGAGTTTCTTCATATTCTTCATCCCAAGCACCACCAGCATCAAAGAATAACGCACCCCGAATACTGGTAAATCCTAATCCGAAAAACGGGAAGCGGATTTGAAGCTGATCAATTAAAGGATAGCGAAGCTCAATAGAAGAGAGCCATAGTTTTTCCCCTCTGATCGACCATCTATTCCAGCCTCGTAAGTCCCAGCTACCGCCTGCAATAAATCTTCTTGCCTCTTTTCCATGATTTATAAATACTGAAGCTTTTGTTGCAAGGGTAATTCTTCTGCCAAGTCTAAAATATTTACGATAGTCTGCCATCGCAGAATAAAAATTCACATTGCTAAATTTGACATCTGTTGTGTAGCCAACCAAAAATCTAAATCGAGTTCCATCAATAGGGCCGGTTGAACCCCATATTGAATTGTCGTGAATAAATTGTATTGAATTTGAAACAAGTACAGACTTACGTGGAATTATCTCATCATCTTCTTCTCTATCAGAATTAGCTATTGTAGCAGTCATTTCTAATCTTTGAAATTTTGAGAAAGGATAAAGCAGAGTCACGTAACCACCAAAAATTCTTTCCCAAAAGAATGAACTGGATTCTCTTATGTCATATCTCCTGCCGCTGAAATTGAATACACCAAAAGCATAATTTGTTCTATACTTTTGATTTACTCGGGAAATAGAAACATTTACATTTCTTAAAAATTCACTTTGAACTTCTGCGGTATTATAGAGTGCAATAAAGTATTTGTCATCGCTTAATAAATCACTAAGTGAAAGAATTGCACCGCCTCGTGGTCCATAAACCGGATCAGTGGCAAATTGACTTACAGCATAATCAAGAGTATATTCATTTTCATAAACTACTTGATCAACTTTCGGATCGAGAGCAATTTTTTCAGCATGCCATCTTTCTGCGGTGCGGTCCCATTCAAAATCGACAATAGTTTTAAGGCTGTCAGGAATAATGTCTTTGTCCATTGAATAAAGCTGCATTGAAAACTTTTCGAATCCGGAAGTTATTATTTTATTGTTTTCCGTTATGGTAAAATCATAAAGGCTCGTAGCATAGCGTGAGACTTGTTCGATACCGATTGGACGATCAATTTCGTCTTTTCTTAATTTCCATAAATTATAATTACCATCATAATCGGATACAAAATAAAGTTCTTCAAAATCAGAAGTAAACTGCGGCTTGTTTAAATTTGCATCAACATAAGTAACGTAATTTATTTTATTTGTCTCGAGATCATAAGTAAAAATATTTTCAAACTGTTGGAAATTCCCTTCTGTCCTATCAGATGAGAAATAAACTAATTTATCATCTTTCCCAAAAGTTGGCTCGTTATCACCATAGTAATCATTGGTTAATCTTCTTAATTCTTTAGAAGAAAACTCATACATAAATAAATCGTTGAATCCTTTTTGATCAATGGCATTAAAAACTATTTTATTTCCATCACTTGAAAATTCGGGCGCCTTAATCGAAATTATATTATCCCACTTTAATGTTTCAATTACATCTTCTTCAATAATTGAGTAAACATGAATTACATCAGACCTACCGGATTTAGTAACAAATATCACTTTATCTAAATGTGCATCAAGTGAATTATCCATAAAGTGGAATGCTTCAAAGGCTTCTTCTTTTTCTCCTTCTATGATTAGCTCAGCTTCGCCTTCACTTTTTAGAGTTGAATCAACTTTCATTTTATAAAGCGAAGTATAGCCACTGCGGTTAGCCATAAAATAAAGATCTTTGTTGGGTCCTTTCAAATTATAATTCGGAGAAAAATTGAAGCCGGTTTTTGTGAGTTTATGGGCATCAATGTGGTGAGGATATCTATCATCGTAAAGAGTATAGTATTCTTTCCTTAAATCAAAGTGCCATTTTTCACCAATATCTTTTATTGGCTCACCAAGTGTAAATTCAATTACATCATAAAAGTTTTTGAATCTCCAGAAATTTTCAAGCAGCAAATAAATTTTCTCTTCACCATAATTATCTGCTACCCATTCGAGAAATTTTTGACCTTCTTTGTACATCAAGTAACCGCGCAGATAAATTAAATCTTCTAACCTCACAAAAAAATTGTTCAGAACTGCATCCCTCATTACCATTTCGGCTTGAGTATCCCAAGTTGTCGACCAGTATTCGGCAAGCCCTTCAACAAACCACAACGGCGGCAGTTTTGCTTGCTGTCTTCTATCTCTTAGCTGATTAAGGATTTTATCAACCATAAAAACATGAACAAGCTCATGACGGATTACGTGCTCAAACCGAGCAAGCGAACCCAAGTACGGAATAACAACTCTTCCCTTCATAAATTCAAAAAAACCGCCTACACCTTCAGGGATAAATCCAGGTGATGTATTAGTTTGTTGAAAATGAATGTGAGTGTTATAAAAAATTAGAGGTATCTTCCGCGTAATGTAGCCGTTGAATTTCACTTTATATTCTTCGTAAGCGGTTTCAGCGTAACTTGCTCCAATTTTTGCCATCTCTTCAAATTCACCATAGTAGTAAATATTAAAGTGGTCAGTTTTTAATACCTTCCAATCAAAGTTTTCGTATTGAACTTTATTGCGACCGAAAAAATAGAATTGGGCATAAAGTGAGTTGATCGAAAGAACAGCTATAAGTAAAATGTATTTGATGTAAGTTTTCAACAAGTTTAACTTTCGAGAAGTTTAGTTATCATTTTGTTGGAGGCAAATTTTGTTAAATGAATACTCCCAAACAATGTAAAAAAAATTATCCAAAATAAGTTTAACATTAAAGAATTATTTACAGGATCGTTTCTGTTTCGGCAATTAGATGAGTTTGTAAAAACTTGCGTAGCTCTTCACTTATTTCTTCTTCAGTTTTATACTTAAGGCATTTTTCTGCAATCCGTTTTACCTCTTTATACTTTATTCCTCGAATAACTTTTTTAATGTATGGAAGAGCAGATGGTGAACTACTTATTGACGTTAGTCCCAATCCTATTAATAACGGAATTGCAAGAATGTCCGCTGCCATTTCGCCGCAAAGACTTACTTTGGTTTTACTTTTTTTACATTCGTCAAAAATATATTTGAGGGTTCTGATTACTGACGGGTGAAATTCCTGATATTGATCAGAAACTATATCATTAGTTCGATCAACTGCAAGAAGGTATTGAATTAGGTCATTTGTGCCTACACTAATAAAATCAACTTCTTCCGCATACTCTTTTACCATAAATGCAGCAGACGGAACTTCAATCATTATCCCAACTTTTATGCTTTTATCGAATTTGATGTTTTCTTTTTTTAGCTCTTCTTTACATTCATCAATTACAGCTTTAAGTCGTCGAACCTCTTTAATTGATGAAACCATTGGAATCATGATACTAATGTTTTTGTGCGAACTAGCTTTTAGCATTGCTCGCAATTGTGTTTTGAAGAGTTGAAGATTATCTAATAAAAATCTGATGCCTCTCCATCCTAAAAAAGGATTTGGCTCTTTTACATCAAAAGGTAAAACTTTATCTCCACCAATATCAAAAGCTCTTATGGTTGCAACATTCGGATATATTTTTTCAGAGATGTCTTCATAAACCGCAAACTGCTGTTCTTCATCAGGGAAACCGTCAATCTCTTGAAAGATCTGTTCAGTGCGTACCAAACCTATTCCCTTTGCACCGCTTTGAATAATATATTCAATCTCATCAAGTAAATCTAAGTTGCCCTGAAGCTCTATTTTATGCCCGTCTAAAGTTACGGCCGGTTCGTCTTTTATTTTCAACAGTTCAGAATCATACTTTTGCAGTTTCTCAATTTTTTCATTGTAAAATGCAAGTTGTTCTTCATCCGGGTTTACAATAACATCCCCATGAAATCCATCAATAATAACAATATCGTTATCTTCAATTTTATTGATTGCATCATGAACACCAACAACTGCAGGTATATTTAATGAGCGGGCAACAATTGCTGCATGTGAAGTTAGTCCGCCAAAATTTGTAACATACCCTTTTATGTTTGATCTTGAGAAAACAACAGTATCAGCCGGAGTGATAGATTCAGTAACCACAATTACTTCATCTTTTATTTTTGACTGCCATTTTTTCTTTTTTAGATTACGAATAATTCTGTTTTTGATATCCTCGATATCATGGGAACGCTCTTTCATGTAGGGCTCGTGCGAGGCCTTAAGTAAATCTTGATATTTTGTTATTTCATCATCAACAATGTATTCGGGAAGTTTCTTTTCTTTTTCAATTCTCAAACAAATATTTTTAATCAGCACAGGATCGTCAAGAATCATCATTTGAGCTTCGAAAATTGCTGCTCTATTTTCACCTAGTTTATCAACAGCTAAACTAAAAATTTTACTTAGTTCTTTTTTCGATTTTTCTAGTGCATCTCTTAGATTGTTTTTTGCTTCTTCAACATCGGAAACAAAATCATCTTGAACGGATTCAATTTCTTTAGTGTACAGGTATGCATTACAGATTGAAATACCGGGTGCTGCGGCAACTCCTTTTAAAGTATTTTTTTTTGGTTCGTCCATTAAATTTCGTCGAATCCTCTTTCAAAATATTTTGTTATTTCGTCACAAGCTTCCTGCTC
>JANQIV010000188.1 GCA_028282005.1 Melioribacteraceae bacterium
TTGTTGATGAAAGTGTCTGTACTCAAGAAAATATAGTTTATGAAAAACCTGAAACATTACTTGACGTTGAAATGCACTATTGCCCGGGTTGCGGACATGGTGTTGCACATAGAATTTTAGCTGAAGTTATTGATGAAATGGGAATCAAACAAGACGTAATCGGTGTTGCTCCTGTTGGCTGTTCAGTATTAGCTTACAACTATTTGGATATCGATATGTCTGAAGCTGCACACGGTAGAGCATCAGCAGTAGCTACCGGAATTAAAAGAGTTCTTCCTGAAAAATATGTTTTCTCATATCAAGGTGACGGTGACTTAGCTGCCATCGGTACAGGCGAAACAATTCACACTTGTAACCGAGGTGAAAACATTTTGATCATCTTTATCAATAATGGTATTTACGGAATGACTGGCGGGCAAATGGCTCCAACTACTTTGGAAGGTATGAAATCTACAACTTCACCTTTCGGTAGAGATATTGCTTCAATGGGTAGCCCGTTAAAAATTACTGAATTGATTGCTGAATTGCCTGGAACATATTACGTTACTCGTCAATCAGTTCACAAGCCTGCAAACGTTCGTAAAGCTAAAAAAGCAATCCAAAAAGGATTTGAATACCAAAAATTGAACAAAGGATTATGCTTTGTTGAGATAGTTTCAAACTGTCCTTCAAACTGGAAAATGACGCCTGTTCAATCAAATAAATGGTTAGATGAAACCATGCTTCCTTTCTATCCGTTAGGAGATATCAAAGTACCAAGTAAGGAGGAAAATTAATATGACTGAAGAAATAGTAATTGCCGGATTCGGTGGACAAGGTGTTCTTTCAATGGGAATGATCCTTTGCTACTCTGGAGTAGTTGAAAATAAAGAAGTAAGCTGGATGCCTTCTTACGGCCCGGAAATGAGAGGCGGAACTGCAAACTGTATCGCGATTATCAGCGACACAAAAGTTAGCTCTCCGATTATTTCAAAATTTGATACTGTTATTGCGTTGAACCAACCATCATTGGATAAATTCGAAAAAGCTGTTAAGCCTGGTGGTTTCTTGTTATATGATAGCACAAATATCAACACTCCTCCAACAAGAACAGACATTGAAGTTGTTGGTATTGAAGCTAGCAACGAAGCTGCAAAAATGGAAAATACAAAAGTGATGAACATGATTATGCTAGGTGGATTTTTGCAAAAGAAACCTATTATGGCTATTGAAAATATTATGGAAGGATTGAAACAAGTGCTTCCTGAAAGATATCATCACTTGTTACCCCTTAACGAAAAAGCTCTCAGAAAAGGTATGGAATTGGTTGAAACCGCTTCTGTGAACGCATAGAACTATATAAAATGTATTCAAAATTACCCGGTATTTTATACCGGGTTTTTTTATACATGCAATTTTTGTCCCACTATATTTATAAGATTTTATAGCGGCCTGGATCGATTTTAACTTCTATTTTTCTTCATAACATCAATATCTTTTACTAAAATTAGATTCATTTATGGAGATAACGAAGAAATCTAAGTAATATTCTTATTGCAAATTGACTAAGCAATCATTAAAAAGTTGAATTATTAATAGATTGTTTTTAGTGATCATATTAATTAAATAATTTCATGTTAATTAATAAATTAAATTCAACCATGAGTTTAAAAAAATCATCAATAGTTTATTTAATAATATCTTTAACACTTTTGTCTCAAAGCGGATGTGAAGTAAATAATCCTGAATCGTCAAAAGAGAAAGAAATAATTTCGCCCATACCATTACAAGTTCCTGAGTATGTGCCCAAAGTAATTTATGTATCTTTGGAACCGCAAATTTCACCTCCGGCAAGTCTTGATGCCCCTCCTGAAACTGGATGGCCTGAAATCGGGCAGGAAGTTACTTGGCAGGCACATGTTTATAATTTTGAGAATTTTACTATAAACGAAGTTTCTTATTTTTGGTATGTGGCAGGAAATTTGGTTTCAGCAGATACATCTAGTTTAGTAAGTGGAGAAACGAAAATCAAATTTGTTCAACCTTGGAATAATATCAACGAGGAAATCAAATTTGTTTTACAAATGAATGATACCGCAAACGGAATTATTATCGACAGCTTAATATTTAGGACCAAGGACCTCTCTGTTGGCTTATCGATAGAAAAGCAAATTTATGATTGGATGATTGACAACGAAAATATTGAAAGATTTGAGTTGTGGGCTAAAAAGCAAATTGAGCAATGGAACAAAACTTTATCCGGAGTCAAGGGAAGTATTGAAGGTTTTGAATTTTCTTCAAACAATGGTCTTAATGATCGCCTAAGATTAGAGCAAATAGAAGTTTTGCCGGATGGTTCCCCACATCCAAGTGACATTAAAACTGATGTTTACTGGTACTTTAATACTCGCATACAAAGTCTCAGTTTTCTAAATATTGATAAACCAAGAAACGATCAAACTGTTGTCTTACATGAATTGCTACATCAACGAGGGTTGATTGATCTATACGCTTATGAGGTTTTCCATGATAATAGCTTTGGTAGCGAAGTAAAAATACTAGATCCTGACGGCAATCTAGCAGCTGGAAGCAATCGTATGCCATTTGTAAGAGGAAATTCTGTTATTGATGGGTACTCTGTATATACTCCCCCTTTTGATAAAGTGCTTATGGGAAGTGATATTAGTTTCCCTTCCAGAATTACAGAACATTCTATATATGGACTAAATTTGTTCAATGGACTCCGTACGCCGAGACCAGATGACCGTCGTGAATGGTCCTTGTTCATGCATAATAATCCATATGTGTCCCATGTCCCTAAACGAATGGAATTAATTCTTTCCATGCAAGATGGGGAACTGCTAAAGAATGTTTTTTTAGATGTTTTTTTTGATAAAGGTACACGTATATACGAGGACGTTTATCTTGAAGAACCAGACTTCACTATTGAATCAAACTCTTCCGGGGTGGCTATCCTAACCTCAGAGCCATGGGAAGATACTTCATGGAAGAAACGTTATGGAGCAGCCAGTGTGATAATTCTCCGAGCAAGGTTGGCAGATAATTCAAAATGGGGATACAACTTTCTCCCAGTTTATGATCTTAACATGGCATATATAAATGGGAATACTGAAGTAGCCCAATTTAAACTAACTGTAGAGTTAGAATAGGAGGTGCCCAAAATTATTTTTAAAAAATCATAATTCAAGTTCCTCCTGAAAGATACCATCACTTAGTACCATTAAACGAAAAAGCTCTCAGAAGAAGAATGAAATCAGTTGAAACCGCTTCTGTAAATTCATAGATTTAATTGAATACTAATATTAACCCGATTCATTTTTGAATCGTTTTTTTTATTTTTTAAATAAAAAAATGGGAAAATAATGAGAAAATTTTTGCTCCTCCTTTTAATGATTGGCAGTACTTTTGCACAAACCAATATAAGAATTATGACTTATAATTTATTGAATTACACGAGTAACGATGTTTACAATAGGAATGGGCATTTTAAATCAATCATTGAAAATGCTGACCCGGATATTTTTGCAGTACAGGAAATGACTTCTACTTTTGCATTTGATTCTTTTGTGCAAAATGTATTACCTACTGATTACACCGCTGGTGAGTACATAGATAATCCTGCTTCATTTACTACTGATAATGCGATATTTTATAAAAGTTCAAAAATAGAATTTGTTGACAACACACCAATAAAAACTTCTTTGCGTGATATAAACAATTTTAGAGTTAGAATTAAAGAAACGGGAGATACTCTCAATATTTTTTCTGTGCATTTAAAGGCAAGTCAGGGTACAGAAAACGAAGAAAGAAGAGCAGAAGAAATTACAGAGCTTCGAGAATACACTTTGAATTTCGATGGTGATGATTTTTATTTGGTTTTAGGTGATTTCAATCTTTATAGAGCTACCGAAGAAGCTTTTCAGATATTACTTGATCAAACCAATTCCGGATATTTTCTTGATCCGGTGAATCAGCTAGGTAGCTGGCATGAAAATGCAGATTACGTAAACGTGCATTCTCAATCTACAAGATTGGATGCTCTTTCGGATGGAGCAGGCGGTGGACTTGATGACCGCTTTGATATGATTTTAGTTTCACCTGCAATTATGGAAAGTAACGCGATTAATTATTCTGATAATTCATATACTGTTTTTGGTAATGATGGTGCGCACTTCAATGTCTCAATCAACGAAGGCGGCAACAGTGCAGTTTCACAAGAATTAGCAGATGCGTTACATTTAGCATCGGATCATCTTCCGGTGTATTTAGATTTAACCATAAATGTAACTAGTGTTGAAGAAGAGTTGGGGACAGACTACAGACTTTTTCAAAATTATCCAAATCCATTCAATCCAAATACTGAAATTAGTTATCAGTTAGCCGCAAGCAGTTTTGTGAATCTAAAAGTTTATGATTTGTTGGGTAATGAAATTGCAAACCTTGTAAATGGAGAGCAAAGTCCAGGTAATTACAAAGTAGATTTCAATGCGACTGAATTAAGTTCTGGAGTTTACTTCTACAAACTTGAAGCAGACAAATTTGTGCAAGTAAAGAAAATGGTACTTCTCAAATAATTTTAGGAGTTCTGTTTATTGAGATTTTTAAGACCCGGTATTTTTGCCGGGTTTTTTTATTGAATTTTTATTATTTATTATCGCTTCATTCTAATTTAAACACAATCAAAAGAAAGAGATTATGCTAATCTTCAATTGGATTTCGATAATTGCATTAATTGGGTTTGTTCAGGGGATATTTATTTCATCAGCATTGTTTTTGATAAAGTCAAAAAACAGAAATTCAAATATCTTGCTCGGTATTTTTATTTTACTTTTAGCTTTTACTTTAGCAGGCAGGCTTGAATATGACTTCATGTATTTCAAACAGCATCCGGACCAATTTTTGTATCAAGACATAATTTTGTTTTTGTTCGGGCCAACTCTTTTTCTTTATTTCAAATCATTATTTGATGCAAACTTTAAGCTGACAATTAAGTATTACTATCTTTTCATTCCGGCTGTGATTCATATCTTGTTTACATTCTATACAGTATTTATTACCGTTGAAGAAGTTATGCAGATATTTTATCTCAATCCGCTTTACTGGACTTTAACTGAAGGATTGGCTTTAGCTCACAATATTGTCTATTTAATAATCATTCAAAAAATATTTAATGAATACAAGCGTAACGTTTTAAAAGTTAATTCTTATTTAGAGGATACGAAATTTATTCAGGTATTAATGGTACTGTTGATAACCTCTGCGTTTGTGTGGCTCGGGCATTATTTAACAAAACATTTTGGAGTAGATATAGCCTGGGGCTTTGATGTTTACAAAGTTATCTGGATAGCGCTTTCGTTATTTGCGTATGTTTTTGGCTATTACGCGATATTTTCACCTAAACTGTTTCGTATTTCATTTGTCGGAAACAGCAATGGTGCTCTTAAATTAAGTGAAATTGATGAATTAAAAACGAAACTGTTGGGTGTTATTAATGACAAAAAACCTTACTTAGATCCAGAATTGACCCTGCAGAAACTTTCCGAAATTACGGATATTAATAAAGCTGACTTATCCAAACTATTCAGTGAAGGATTTAATAAAAACTTTTACGAGTTGATAAACGAATACAGAGTAGATCATTTTAAGGAATTAGTCAAAGAAGAGTCGCTAAAAAACAATACAATACTATCATTGGCTTATGATTCAGGTTTTAAATCAAAAACTACTTTCAATGTAGCTTTCAAAAGAATAACCGATCAAACACCAAAAGAATTTATCCGGGTAAAACTGGAAAAATAAGGTCAGATTTTCATTATAAAGTTCGGGTAAGATTATCCGAACGAATTTTGAGCATTTCAAAGCTATTATTCGCCCTTCATTTCAAAACTATTCTAAGGGGAATAATATGACAAAAAGAATAATACCTTTTTTAATTGTATTACTATTCATCTTCAATAGCATTCAATCTCAAAATGTTGAGACTTTCTTAACCAGTAATTTTTCATCCGGTAATTTATATGTACATACTGATGGCAAAATTTATTCGTCTGATTTTCTTGGCACTAACGGATTTAACGGATCGACCGTTAACATAATAAATATTAATGGTGAAGTTGAAAATACGATTAGAGGATTACGTTTACCCACTGGAATCGCATTTGACGCAGAAGAAAATCTTTACATCGCAAACTACGGACTAGGAACAATTACCAAAATTGCACCTGATGAAACAAGATCGACATTTGCAAGTGGTTTGAATGGCCCTACCGGAATCTTATTTGATGATGAGGGGAATTTAATTGTTGCAAATGGCGGATTCCCAACTTATGCAAATAATTACATTGCCAAAATTTCTCCTGATGGAAATGTTACTACTATTGTTGCAAGCGATTTACTTGTCGGGGCTGATGGGTTTACAAAAGATGAAGAAGGTAACTTCTATGTCTCGAATTTTGCTGATGGGAAAATTCACAAAGTAACTCCTTCAGGTGAGATTTCTTTATTTGCTGAATTACCTAATGACGGTGATGCCTCCGCTAATTGGCTGGCTTATAGTAATGGGCTTTTTTATTGCGCTTCTCAAAGGAGGGATATTATTTACAAAATTGATCTTGAGGGGAATGTAAGCGAATTTGCCGGCAGTGGTCAAAGAGGAGGAGATGACGGTACTATTTTATCCGCAACATTTGACAGGCCGAATGGTTTAGCATTTTCAGTAACAGGGGATACATTATTTGTTTCTGAAAGTTCTGTTAACAGAATTAGAATGATTACCGGCATGGATCAAATCACAGATATTAGCGAAAATGTCTCTTTGCCCACAGACTTTCAGCTTAACCAAAATTATCCGAATCCTTTCAATCCTTCGACAGTCATTAGCTATCAGTTACCTGCTTATAGCTCTGTAAAATTGGTAATATACAATTCTTTGGGAGAAGAGGTTAGAACATTAATAAATAATAACCAGAATGCGGGGTATTATGAAATACAATTTGATGGATCGGATTTAACTAGCGGGGTTTACTATTACCAATTAATAGCAGACAATTTTATTCAAACTAAAAAAATGATATTTCTCAAATAAAAATGATCCCGGTATAAGCCGGGATTTTTTACTCACTTTTAATTGATTTTACAGGATTTTGAAATGAAGCTTTTAAAGCTTGGTAACTAACAGTTGTAATTGCAATAACTAATGAAATTATCCCTGCCAAAGTAAAAGCGTCATAACCGATATCAATTTTATAAGCAAAATTATTTAACCAATTGCTAGTGATCAAAAATGAAATGGGAAGAGCTATAACATTAGCAATTAACACAGGCAGTAAAAATTCTTTTATCAATAAATATGAAATGGAAATCTCTGTTGCACCCAGCACTTTTCTGATCCCGATTTCTTTTGTTTTGCGCTCTGCTGTAAATGAAATTAATCCAATTAAACCAAGGCATGCAATAAATATTGCGAGGACGCCAAATATAAAAAACACTTCTTTGAATTTTATATCTGCTTGATATTGTCTGTTAAAATCTTCATTAAAGAAAAAATAATCAAAAGGCATTTCGGGAATGAGATTAGAAAATGACGATTTTGTAAAATCAATTGACTCTTCGATATTGTTCGTGTTTAGTTTTATTGAAACATATCCGAACCAGTCTGTAAAATAAGTCATTGCCAGCGGTTCAACATTTTTGTGAAGTGAATTAAAATTAAAATCTTTTACAACACCGATTATTTTTCCCGTGTTTTTCATATAAAATCTTTTCCCGATTGCATCTTCTGGATTTTGAAACCCCATATTTTTTGCTGCTGTTTCGTTTATTATAAAAGCTTTGCTGAAATCTGTTTTGATTTTACGATCAAAATCTCTTCCAGCTACAATTTCCATTTGATAAGTTTTTAGGAAGTCAGGCTCAACCAAAAGTGCGGTGACAGCTTTGTAATCGTTTTCCAGCATACCTTCAATATTGTAAGCAAGAGTAGTGGCCATCCTGCCGGGAATATCGCCTGAGATAGTTATGTGGTCTATATTCGAATTTGCAGTGAGAGTATTTCTCAGAAACTCATAATTTTGAAGTACGTCTTCGCGAAAGTCGGATATTGGCACTACCATCACTTGGCCCTTTTCAAAGCCAATATCTTTATTTAATAAAAAATCTATTTGCGAAGAAACAATAATTGTTGAGGCAATTAAACAAGTAGAAATTGTAAACTGAAAAACTACCAGTGCTTTTCTGAAAAAGGATGCATTCCCTTTAAACAAATTCCCGGTTTTGCCCGAAACAGCATTTACCGGTTTAAATGACGAAAGGTATAAAGCCGGGTAAATACCTGATATAAATCCGAGCAGCAGAATAAAAACTATTATTGAAGGAATGATAAAAAGATTGCTCAAGTAGTTTATTGCAATTTCTTTCCCGACAAAATTATTGAAATAAGGAAGTATAAATTCAAGACAAATCAACGAGACAATAACAGCAATAGCAGTCATCATTATAGATTCGCTGATGAATTGGTTGAAAAGCATTCTTCTGTTTGCGCCAATAACTTGACGCACTCCGATTTCCTTAGCCCTTAAAGTTGAACGCGCTGTGGAAAGATTTATGAAATTTATCGAAGCTATTACCAAAATAAAAATCGCAACAACTCCGAAAATAATTGCGTAGCTGTAATTTCCGTTTGCTTCCATTTCGTTCATTCTGTCTGAGTACAAATGGATATCTCGAATTGGCTGTAATGATATTGAAACACTTTCCCCAATTGCTAAATCTTCACCGTAATATTTGTTTGTGAAATCTTTTAGCTTTTTGTTTAATTGTTCAATTTGAATACCGGGAACAGCACTTATGTAAGTATAAAAAACATGACTGCTCCATCTGTTCATGAAATTCTCATATCGCTTTGGATAAGTTGTTAATCCATTTATTTTGATGTGAGTGTTTTGAGTAATATCTTCAAATACCCCCGTAATTTTAAGCAACTGATCCTTTTCAAATTGTATTGTTTTACCAAAAACATCCGTGTCGCCAAATAGCTTTTTTGCAGCAGATTGGGATAGCACTATTGAGTTAGGTTCGGAAAGGGCTGTATTTTTATCTCCCTCAATAAAGTTGAAAGAGAAAATATTGAAAACAGTCTGATCACTAAAAAATATATTTTCTTCATAAAATTTATTATCACCATTTTGAAGTAAGACTGGCCACCCTCCATTAAACCTATTGAATTCTTTTATTTCCGGTATGTCACTTTTTAATGTGGGGCCAATCATTGGGGAAGTACGTGCAAAATCAAAATGTCCTTCAGGGCCTTCAAAATCAATCACGACTCGATAAATATTATCCGAATTCTCCCAAAAGTTATCGTATGAAAGTTCATCGATAACATAAAGTGAGATTAAAATCGTAGAAATAATTCCGGTAGCAAGGCCGAGAATGTTCAAAAGAAAATATGATTTATATTTAGAGAAGTTTCGAAATGTGGTTTTTATGATATTCTTTAGCACGACCGACCCTCTAAAATGTTCAAAATGTTATTATTGGACTTAAAGTCCCAATAAAAGGTTGTACGCAGAATTTTTATTGTTGAAATGATAATTCTGTTTAAATCTTTGTTTGTAAATGATTTCTCTAATAATTAACTTTGTATCTTAATTTAAATCAAAGTCGGGAGAAAGATGGCAAGTAACGAAGGAACCATTATTCAGGTAATTGGGCCTGTAATTGACGTTGATTTTGAAGATGGTCAACTGCCAAGTATTTATAACGCTTTACACATTAACCGTACAAACACTGAAGGCGAAGAAGAATTATTAGTATGCGAAGTTCAGCAGCACTTAGGTGAAAACAGAGTACGTTCGGTTGCGATGGATTCCACAGATGGTTTGGTTAGGGGGATGAAAGTAATTGATACCGGTGCTCCGATTTCAGTTCCTGTTGGTCCGAACACTTTAGGACGATTGATAAATGTAACTGGCGACGGTATTGATGGTAAAGGCGTAATTGAATCAGAAAAAAGATATAACATACATAGACACGCACCTAAGTTCAAAAACTTATCAACATCTCAAGAAATGTTTGAAACCGGTATTAAAGTAATTGATTTACTAGAGCCATATTCAAAAGGTGGAAAAACCGGTTTGTTTGGTGGTGCTGGTGTCGGTAAAACTGTAATTATCCAAGAATTAATTCACAACATCGCAAAAGAACACGGTGGTTATTCTGTGTTTGCCGGTGTGGGTGAGCGTACAAGAGAAGGTAATGACCTTTGGCTAGAAATGAAAGAATCAGGCGTACTTGATAAGACTGCGCTTGTGTTTGGTCAGATGAATGAACCTCCTGGTGCAAGATTAAGAGTTGGTTTGACGGGCTTAACAATGGCTGAATATTTCCGTGATGAAGAAAATAGAGACGTACTTTTATTTATAGATAACATTTTCCGTTTTACACAAGCTGGTTCTGAAGTGAGTGCGTTACTCGGGCGTATGCCTTCAGCGGTTGGTTATCAACCAAACCTCGCTACTGAAATGGGTGAATTGCAGGAAAGAATTACTTCAACTGCAAACGGATCTATTACTTCCGTTCAAGCTATTTACGTACCTGCGGATGACTTGACTGATCCGGCTCCGGCTACAACATTTTCTCACTTGGATGCTACTACAGTATTGTCACGTCAAATTTCTGAGCTTGGTATTTATCCTGCGGTTGATCCGTTAGATTCGACATCAAGAATTTTGGAACCAGGTATTGTTGGCGAAGACCATTATTTTGTTGCTAAAACAGTGAAAGAAATTCTTCAGCAGTACAAAGATTTGCAGGATATTATCAATATTCTTGGTATGGACGAATTATCCGAAGAAGATAAAATTGTAGTAAGAAGAGCTAGAAGAATTCAAAGATTCTTGAGTCAGCCGTTCCACGTTGCTGAGCAGTTTACAGGTTTCCCGGGCACATATGTGAAACTCGAAGACACGATCAGAAGTTTCAAAGAAATCATTGATGGTAAACATGATGATCTTCCTGAGCAAGCATTTATGTACGTTGGAACAATTGAAGAAGCTGTAGAAAAAGCTAAGCAAATGGCATAATAAAATGAAAGATATAAAAGTAGAAATATTTACTCCGGCAAAAGCAGCTTATGATGGTAATGTTCAGTCTATTTCGATTCCCGGAACACTTGGAAATTTTCAAGTGCTTTACAATCACGCTCCGGTTTTAAGTTCATTTGAGACAGGCATCATCAAAATTGTTGAAGATGGAAATTCTGTAAAAGAATACACAACTGGTGGCGGAACAGTAGAAATCCTAGAAAACAAAGTTCTGATTTTGGCTGAAAGTTTTGAAAGCCCTGAAGATATTGACAAAGCAAGGGCTGAAGAAGCAAAAGACAGAGCAAATAACAGACTTTCTATTTCGGGTGAAAAAGAAGAAAAAGTAGATTCAATTAGAGCTGAAGCAGCTTTGAAGAGAGCAATAAATAGATTAAAATTGAAAGAAAAATATAACTAGGTAATATTTTGATTCAAAAGGCTCGGTTTTAATCGAGCCTTTTTTAGTTTAAATATCCATCGCCTGCAATAATATCCTTCACTGTTTGGTTGCTATCGAGATAATTATCAATTTTTTCGAAGTGCTCTAAAAGAAAGTCTAATCTTTTATTTTCTGATTGCAATGAAAGTAAAGTTTGCTGCTGTTCGAGATTTAATCCTGACTTCTCAGCTAATTTGAAAGACTTTATTTTTGCACTCTCAAGACTTGTCCAAAAACTTTGCCCAAGTTCAATTGCAGTTCTATCTAAAATATTTGTAAAAATATCCAATGTCTTTTCATAAACAGAAATATTATATCCCAAATTGTCTAAATCAAAATACTTTTCTTTTTCTGCTAGCATATATCCGTCTTTATGAAAACTTGTCGACAAAATCTTAAATCGCTCAAGTCCATTGACAATAATATCCATGCTGCCGTTTTCATAAATCTTTAAAACTGAATCAACGTTAACGAGACAACCAACTTTAGAGATTTCCAAATCAATCTTAGATACAATACCAAAAGGTTCGTTATCGTTGATACTTTTATTTATCATTATTTTATACCGATCTTCAAAAATGTGAAGAGGATATTTTGCACCCGGGTAAATGACTAAGTTAAGAGGGAATAAGGGTATATAGTTCATAAAATTTCCAAGTTTTTCCGAATGAATAAAAAAAATGCCTGAAAGTCAACTCTGACCCACAGGCATAATAATCTAATAATAAATTACTTAGCTTCAGCAAATCTCTTTGCTACTTCTTCCCAGTTGATAACATTCCAGAATGCTGAAATGTAATCAGGTCTTCTGTTTTGGTAATGTAAATAATAAGCGTGTTCCCAAACGTCGATACCTAAAACCGGAGTACCTTTTACATCAGCAACGTCCATTAAAGGATTGTCTTGATTTGCAGTTGAAGAAACTTTCAAACCGTCAGAAGTTGAAACCAACCAAGCCCATCCAGAACCAAATCTTGTTGCAGCAGCAGATGAAAATTGATCTTTGAATGCATCAAATGATCCAAATGCACCGTTGATTGCTTCTGATAATTCACCTGTTGGCTCGCCGCCTTTTCCTGGTCCCATTACAGTCCAGAATAATGTGTGATTATAATGTCCGCCACCATTATTTCTAACTGCTGTATTTGCTGAAGCGTTTGCTAATAATTCTTCTAAAGATTTGTCAGCTAAATCGCTGCCCTCAACAGCTGCATTTAATTTTGCAACATAACCAGCATGGTGTTTTCCATGATGAATTTCCATTGTGCGTGCATCAATATGTGGTTCTAAAGCATCGAAAGCATAAGGTAATGCAGGTAATTCGAATTTTGCCATTTTCTTATTTCCTTGTTTTTTTGTTATTGAATTTATTTTATCTGAAACTGCAAATATTTTATTTGATCCGGCTAATGCCGTAATTATTCCAACGGATTTTAGGAAATTTCGTCTTTCCATTTTTTCCTTTCGTTATTATTAAACTCCAAATGATTCGCCGCAGCCGCAAGTTTTGTTTGCGTTTGGGTTCTCAAAAACAAATCCTTTTCCGTTCAAGCCATCTGAAAAATCAAGTGTTGTCCCCATCAAATAGAAAATACTTTTTCCATCTACATAAAGTTTAACACCATCTTTTTCAACTATTGTATCACCGTCTTTAGTTTCTCCATCGAAACCCATTTCATACATCATTCCCGAACAGCCACCGCCTTTAACTCCGACTCTTACGCCGTATTCTTCAGGTATATTATTATCTTCTTTTAATCTCTTAATTTGCTTTACAGCTTTATCAGTTAAAATTATGTCCGTTTGAGTATCGGTTTGATTACTCATTTACAGCCTCCACTTTATTTGTTTTCCCTATCTCTTGAGAATTTTCCTCTTCAACAATTTTTTCTTCTTGAAAATTCACAAGCCAGGTATTTGACGACAATTTTGATAATTCGTTTTGCTCTTCTAAAAATGCAGTAAATTCAATCGCCAACTTTTCAGCAGATTGATAATGAATTTTTTCTTCTTTCATTGTAAAGTAAGTGTGAATCGCATATTGAATATCTCTTAGATGAATATTTGACTTATAAATCACAGGGTACTTTTCAT
>JANQIV010000083.1 GCA_028282005.1 Melioribacteraceae bacterium
GTTTCTCTCAAGAAATAATCAGAATGATGATCCACAAAGCAAAGGAAAATCCGAAAAAAGTTGTTTATCCTGAAGGAGAAGAAGAAAAAATAATTAGAGCCGCAAATTCAGTTTTCACGAGCAATATTGGTCACCCTGTGTTAATAGGTAATGAAGAAGTTATTTCGAATAAAATAACTGAACTTGGTTTTAATAAAGAAGATTTTGAAATCCACGATCCTTCAAAGAGCCCTAAGATTGAAGAATATGCTACAGTATTTTATAGAAGGAGACACAGAAAAGGAATTACTCAAAGAGCTGCATTAAATACAGTTAAAGAGCCAAATTACTTTGCTTCAATGATGGTGGAAATGGGAGATGCTGACGCACAAATAGGCGGCTTAACTACTCACTATCCTGCCACAATAAAACCGGCTTTGCAATGTGTCGGAATAAGAGGCGGTTGCAAATTAGTAGCAGGAATGTATATAGTAATTATAAAGAGAAAAGTATTTTTCTTTGCGGATACTACAGTTAATTTAGCTCCTGATGCTGAGCAACTTTCCGAAATAGCAATTTTAGCTGCAGACACTGTGAAAGAATTTAATATTGAACCAAAAGTTGCTATGCTTTCTTTCAGTAACTTTGGCAGTGTACAATCAGAATACTCTGAAAAAGTACAAAAAGCTGTTCAACTTGTTAAAACCAAAAGGCCTGATATTATCTGTGATGGTGAAATGCAAGCTGATACAGCAGTTGTTCCATCAATTATAGAAAATGAATTCCCGTTCTGCACAATTAAAGGTGGTGCAAATGTTCTTATCTTCCCGAACTTAAGTGCCGGAAATATTGCATACAAATTATTTGAAAGATTGACGGATGCAACTGTAATAGGGCCAATACTAATGGGATTAAACAAACCGATACACGTACTTCAACGTGGTGCAACTGTTGACGATATAATCAACATGTCGGCTATAGCTGTTGTTGAAGCTACACACGAGAAATAAACTTAATTACATATCAGCACCCTCCAAACGAGGGTGCTAAATAATAAAATTAATTACAAAATTTTCGCATCTGCTTTTATTATATTTATGTCTTAATATTTTCCCAGCTTCAAATTAGACAATGGACAAATTCCAATACTTAAAAAACATCTTTTATTTCGGAGTAAGTGTTTTAGTTTTTTTCTCTGGGATGGTTATTTATGGTATAATACTAAATGTTGGCCAGACAACCCTAAAAAAGGAAATGGGTAAAAAAGGATTAACTGAATTAAAGAATGTTAAACTAGTTATAAGTAGGTCCGAGTATTACTTGGAATTATTTGCTGATTCCATTTCTGTCAAAAAGTATAAAACAGTTTTCGGCAAAAAGAAAAGCCATGAAAAAACAAGCAGAAACGACTACGTCACTCCAATTGGCGAATATGTTATTTGCGGCATTGACACTGCTTCTCAATATCATATATTGCTTTCTTTAAATTATCCGAATAGCAAAGATGCCTCTGAGGCCCTGAAAAAAGAAATAATTGCAAATTCTGAATACCATGAAATAAATAATTCATTAAAGCAAAATGAATGTCCCCCAAGTGAAACAAAGCTGGGATCAAATATCGGGATTCACGGTATAGGAGATTATGATTTTATTTTTAAGAATTTGCCGTTTATTTTTAACTGGACAAACGGTTCAATAGCTGTTAATAACAGAAGTATAGAAGAGATATTTTCCGTTGTGAAAATCGGAACGCAAGTGACAATAACCAATTAAGTAAATCGTGAACACTACTTTAAGATTCTATCTAAATATTATTTATTGTTTTCTTTTAGTTTCTACAATTATTCCTCAGGATGATGAAAGATTTGAACTTGTTGATTTTGCTATTGAAGGTAACTCTGAATTAGATTCATATGATTTATACAAAATTATTAGTGTTGAAGAATCTTCAAGCTGGTTCGGAAAATTTCTAAACAGCTTTTCAAGCTTTGGCGGGCCGGCAACTTACTTGGATACTATTGTTGCCAAAGATGATATTGATTTATTAAAAAGTTATTACAGATATAATGGATTCTTCAAAGCTAACATTAATTTTGAATATGAAATTGATGAAACGGAAAAAGAAGCTTCACTTAAATATATAATTGATGAAGGCATTCCTTTCAATGTTACTCATATAAAGTATTCCGGTGTTGACTCGCTTAGGGGAGAGTTTAGAGAACGTATCAGAGAGATTACAGAAATTGATACAAGTGATAGATATAGTGGCGAGGGAATCGGATTAATACGGGATGAAATACTTCAATTTTTGCGAGACAAAGGTTTCATGCTTGCTACTATTAATGCTCCAACAGTTTTGGTTGATACTGTAGAAAACCATGTTTCGGTTGATTTTAAAATAGATGTAGGAAGAAGATATGTTGTTGATGATGTTAGAATTACGAAAACCGGAAACAATAAAGATTTAGTAAATGATAACCTTTTAAAAACAATAGTATCGGCAGATACTGGTGATTATTACAATCATGGCTTGTTAAAGCGCGGACAGATAAGGCTTTATAGAACCGGGCTTTTTAATTCGGCTTTAGTTACGGGTGTTATTCCGGATACATTGGATAACAGAGTTCCAATTAATATTAATGTTGATGTTGGTTTACTTTATGAAATTATTCCTGAAATCATTTTAAATAACGACAATGAAGATGGAGCGTTAAACGTAGGTTTGGGAATTGGGTTTACAAGAAAAAATTTTTTTGGAGATGCTCGTAAATTTACAATTAGAACTTCTGCTGCATCTCAAGATATAAAAGAGTTTCTTTCTAATCCTTCATTAAATGATACAACAACATTTGGTTATGCTGATGCAAGAATGATTTTAGAACAGCCAATTCTTTTCGGTTATAATGTTTTAACTAAGCTTGAAAACTACTCGACTGTACAAAAAAGGAAAGATGAATGGAATACAACTCTATTCGGTTCACGAATAAGCTTTAACGTTGATTTACCTGAGTTTGTTTGGTTAACTTCATTAACAACTTATTTTAACTGGGAAAACTCAAAATACATTTATGAAGATGGGTACGTTGCCAGAACATTCGCAAGATCATTATCCGGAACAGATGACCCAAGTGTTAATGATTCATTGTCTTTACTTTTGTTAGACTCTCTTAATTTTGATTTCCAAAGCCAAAGTAATAATGCTGTGTTTGGTTTTCAATTAGGCGCGGATAAAACTAACGATTTTGTTTTCCCAACAAGTGGGTATTCATTATCAATATTGTTTGAAGATGGCAATTCAATACCTTGGCTCTGGAGTAAAACTTTTGCCGGCAACTTTGACGATCCGCAATATTTGAAGTTAAATATTAATTCTAAATTTTTTATCCCATTCCCGGGACTTGATAAATCCAGTATAGGGTTTAAATTCAGAGCTGGCAATATCCAAACGTATAATGGAGACAAAGCTAAGATACCGATTAACCAAAGATTTTATGCGGGGGGGAGTAACTCTGTGCGTGGCTGGAGAACTAGGGAACTTGTGCCCGATGTAGATATTGCATTAGAGAATACTGACTTGGACGCCCTGACTCCTGCAGAATTTGAAACACTCTTTCTTGAAGATGCAGCGCCGGGAGGATTCTTCATTTTAGAAGGATCAATAGAATCAAGAATACGTTTTCTGGAAAAAGTTGGTACGGCTGTATTTTTTGATTTTGGCAATACATGGAATAGCCCAAGCGGAATGAAATGGAACAATATTGCTGCGGCTGTAGGTTTTGGTTTTCGATACTATTCAGAGTACTTTCCTGTAAGAATAGACTTTGGATTTAAAGCGTACGATCCGAGTGATAGAAAAAATATCTTCAGAAAGGTTTTCTTTGATAACCTAATTTTCCACGTTGGTATCGGCGAAGCATTTTAATAATAACAGAAATTGATATGAACAAAATATCTGTAACAATAATAACAAAGAATGAAGAATTAAACATTGAAGACTGTCTAAAATCAATTTCATGGGCAGATGAGATAATTGTTGTTGATTCCGGTAGTACTGATAAGACAGTTGAGATTTCAAAAAAATATACGAACAAGGTTTTTTTCAAAGAATGGATTGGTTTTGCTGATCAGAAATCATATGCACTTTCTTTGGCTAATAATAAGTGGGTCTTAAGTTTAGATGCTGATGAAAGAATTACGGAAGAATTAAAAGAAGAAATTCTCAACAAAGATTTGGAAGAATTTGACGGCTATTACATTTGGCGGAAGAATTATTTTCTGAATAAAGAAGTAAAGCAATGTGGTTGGGGAAACGATTTTCAGTTAAGATTATTTGTTAAATCCCAAACAAAACTTACAGATAGACTTGTTCACGAAGGATTTGTAGTTGATGGGAAAATCTCAAAACTCAAAAATCAAATGATTCATCTTACCCACACTGATCTTAAAAAGACTTTTGCAAAGATTAATGATTATTCCACTCTTGAAGCTGCTGAGAAAGTGCATCGTAAAAAGGTGAACGGATTTACAATTATTTTAAATCCTTTAGCTGCTTTTCTGCAGCACTATTTTATTCGCAAAGGATTTCTTGATGGTGTTCACGGTTTGATGGTTTCAATCAATCATGCAATGACAAAACTTCAGGTTTACATGAAAATGTGGGAGCTGAAGAATGTCAAAAATGAATCTGATCAATAGTTTCAATAGCAATTATCTTTTTTGAGAAAAAAGTATTTTTAGTTAAATTTAAGGCTATCATTTTCAGAGGTATTAATGATATATAGTATGACCGGATTTGGATGCGGAGTTAAGAAACAAAATAGTACTTCGTTTGAAACTGAAATTAAATCTCTTAATAGTAGATTTTTGGATTTATCAATTAAGTTGCCCAAAATAATCCAAACTAAAGAGCTTGAAATAAGAGAACTGATAAAAAACAATATCAATAGAGGAAAAGTATCTGTTGCAATACATATCAAAAAGGATGGTGTTGAAGACGAGTTCCTCAATTTTAATAAAGAAAATTTACAAGGTATTGTAAAGCTGTTAAACGAAATCCGTGAAGCTTCGAATATTGAAGAAAAGTTAACTCTAAGCCAGGTCCTTGAATTTCAAGGTTCGTTTTTGGCAGATGATTCTGAAGATGAAGAAATTGACATGGAATTAATTAAAGAATCACTTCTTTTAGCAATAGATGATTTGAAGAGCATGCGCAGGGAAGAAGGGATTTCTTTAGCAAATGATCTTACTAACAGAATTAATAAAATAAAAGAATTAGTTGAAAAAATTGAAACTGAAGGAAAAGAATCAGTTGTTCAATATTTTCAAAAATTAAAAGATAGAGCAAAACAGCTTGTAAATGAAGTTGCTGAATTTAATGATAGATTTGAAATGGAATTGGCCTTACTTGCAGAAAAATATGATATAACTGAAGAATGTGTGAGATTAAAAAGCCATCTTGAAATTTTTAGAAACACGTTAAACAATGGTGAAGAAGCCGGTAGAAAGTTGAATTTTATTTGTCAGGAAATGAACAGAGAAGCAAACACTATTAATAGTAAAACTGTTTCTTCAAACATAGCCCATTATGGAATAGGCATTAAAGAAGAACTTGAAAAAATCAGAGAACAAATTCAGAATATTGAGTAGATGAATAAGAAGGGTAAGCTGTTTGTTTTTTCTGCGCCAAGTGGTTCCGGCAAAACCACAATATTGAAAAAAATGCTGGAACTTTACCCTGAGTTAGTTTTTTCAATTTCTGCTACAACAAGGGAAAAAAGATTTAACGAAGAACATGGTAAGGATTATTTTTATCTTTCTGAAAAAGAGTTTGAAGAAAAAATTGAGAGTGGTGAATTTATTGAATGGAGCAAACATTTCGATTATTATTACGGAACTCTCAAATCATTTGTTGAAAAAAACATTAATGCCGGTAAGTCATTGATTTTAGAGGTTGACGTAACCGGAGCGTTAAACATAAAAAAAAGTTATCCCGAATCTGTACTGATTTTTATTTCTCCGCCGGGAGTTGATGAATTAAGAAAAAGGCTTGTTAAAAGAAATACTGAAACAGAAGAAGATTTATGTAAAAGGATTGAACGAGCTGAAATGGAGTTAGGTTATAAAGATCAGTTTAATTACGTTGTAGTGAATGAATATCTTGAAAAAGCAGTAGAAGAAACAAAAGAAATTTTTAGAAAAGAAATAAATTAGGAGGTCACAATGGAATTTTCACCCGTTGATTTAAAGGATCTTGAAAAAAGAACCAACAATATTTATGAGGCAGTTATAGTTGCGGCTAAAAGAGCTCGCCAAGTAAATGATGAAAATAGATTGGAATACAATACTATTTTAAATCCATTATCCATTACCACAGATGATGATTTTGAAGAAAAAGAAAACCCAGAAGTTCTTAAAACTTCATTGGAATTTGAAAACCGTCCAAAACCGCACTTAATTGCAACTCAAGAAATTTTAGACGATAAAATCGAATACAGATATAAAGAAGTTGATGAAACAGAAACAAGCGGAAGTTAATCTTTCGCTTGCTGTTTT
>JANQIV010000237.1 GCA_028282005.1 Melioribacteraceae bacterium
CAATAACAAAAACATTTTTGAGTTATTCACCTATCCACATTCTTATAATTAATTATTCTATTTAAATACTTATTTACTTATTAATAATAGAGTGTTTATAAACAAATATTTGTGTAATCTAAATTGATAGAAACCCTTTTTATTACTATATTTACATGTTTAATTAGGAGTTAATAATGCAATTCAAAGTTAATAGTAAAGAACTCGAAAAACTGCTTACTAAAATCATTCCTGCTGTTCCTTCTAGAACACCAATGCCGATATTAGAAAACTTTCTGTTCGAAATTAAGGATGGGTTGTTAACTATTTATGCTACTGATTTAGAGATATCCCTCAAATCAAGTTTGAATATTGTAGCAGAAGAAAATATGAGTTTCGTTGTTCATGCAAAACTTCTTTATGATGTTGTAAGATCCTTAAAAGAAACTACAATTAACTTTGAAATTGAAAGTAATGGTAAATTATTTCTGAGCACTGATAGCGGGAAATATACTTTAAGCTACCTTGAATCAGATGAATATCCTGAAATTCCTAATTTCCCTGGTGATAAAGCAGATGAAGAGTTAAAAGAAATATCCATAAATGGAAGCGAATTAAAATTTACTTTCGATAAAACATCATTTGCTATGAGTAAAGAGGAAATGCGTCCGGCAATGATGGGTACATTAGCTAACTTTTCTAATGGAGGATTAAGAGTTGTTGCTACTGACGGACACAGATTAGTTAATTTATTGCTTACAAATATTAAAACAGATTTTGAAGAGCAGTATATTATCCCCGAAAGAGCAATTTCTGTTTTATCAAAAATATTAGATGAAAAAGATGTAAAGATTTATTTAAGCAAAAGCCACATTTCTTTTTCACTTAATGATATTGAATTGATTACAAGATTGATTGGCCAAAAATATCCTGATTATTCAGCGGTAATTCCTTTGGAAAATGAATTTCTACTTACAGTTAAATTAAAAGAAATTCATGACGCGATAAAAAGAATGATGCTTTTCTCAGCAACAAATACTAGAAGAGTAAAATTCTCAATCGATGAAAACAATTTAGAAATTTCCGCAGAAGATTTAGATATAGGTGCATCTGGTACTGAAAACATTGAGTGTACTTATCAGGGTGATAAAATTGAAATAGGTTTTAATTCATCTTATGTAAATGATATTTTAAGTCATATTGGATCGGAAGAAGAAATAGTATTTAAACTCCATTCACCAACTAAAGCAGTAATAGTGGTGCCGGCAAAAACAAGCGAGAAGCATGATTTAATGATGCTGCTAATGCCTGTTCGATTAAATAACTAAGATGATATTGAAGAGTTTAGAACTAAGAAACTTTAGGTTACATACTGATACAAAGATTAATTTTAATGATAGTTTGAATTTTATTGTTGGCGGAAACGGGCAAGGTAAGACAACCATCCTTGAAGCAATTTATTATTTATGTACATCTAAGAATATCAATCAGTCCCCGGATTTGGAAGCAGTGAACTTCGACGAAAGATATTTTGAAATAGAAGGTCTTTTTGAAAATATAACGGATCATAGGAATAAAATAATTTATTCAATGGATTTAAATAAAAAAGTATATGAGTTGGATAAAAAACCTGTTTACAGGGCTTCCTCAATAATTGGAAAATTTCCTGTAGTAATTTTAACTCAATCAGACCATACAGTTACTTTTGGATCTCCCTCACACAGAAGGAAATTTGTTGATTCTGTTATTTCGCAATCAAGTGAAACATACCTTAAAATTTTACTGGAGTACAATAAAACACTGAGGCAAAGATCATCTTTACTAAGTCAGATAAAAGAAAACTATTCTTTTAATTTGATTGAAGAATTAAATGCATGGAGTGAATCATTAGTAAAGTTAGGAACAGAAATAGTAAAACATAGAATAAGTTTCGTAAATGAATTTAATGGCTATCTCAGTACTTCGTATAAAAAAATAATGGAAGGAATTGAAGAACCGAAAATAAATTATGACTTTTTGAATGAGATGGATGTTGATAAAATTGAGACCACGTTCAAAGAAAAAATTGAGGAAATGAGAAAGATTGAAATGATGCGATGCACTAATTTAGTTGGTCCTCATAGGGATGATTTTATTTTTTCGATCAATGACTATGAATTAAAAAAGTTCGGTTCTCAAGGCCAACATAAAACATTTCAAGTAGCATTAAAGTTTGCAGAATTCTTTTTCTTAAAAGATAAAAATGGCAAAACACCTATCTTTTTAATGGATGATGTTTTCGGAGATCTTGATACTTATCGTTCAAGAAAAATAAGTGATTATTTGAATGAGATTGGGCAAGCATTTATTACTTTAACAGATTTCGGAAAAATTGAAAAACTAGTTAATAAAGATAAAGATTTAGTGTTGCAAGTAGAAAATGGAAATTGTGCATATGCCTGATGAGTTTAAAAAGGTGAGTGATATAATTTCAAAAGATGGTGAATTTAAAACTTTTAGGAAAGTTGCAAAAGAATACGAAGTGATGAACATATTTTATGAGATCTTTCCTGAATTAAAAAATGTGGTAAAAGTAAAAAGTATTAAAGATGGTTTGTTAACTCTAATTGTTGAAAATTCTGTTTGGAGAAGTGAGCTAAAATTCAAGCAGAACAATATTTTAGAAAAAATAAACTGTTATATAAAAACAGACTTAGTAAATAAAATCAGATTTACATCAAAATAATTTTGGGTTTAAAGTGACAAAACAACAAGCACAAAAAGAGTACACAGCTGATAATATTAAACTACTTAAAGGTCTTGAAGCTGTTAGAAAAAGACCAGCAATGTACATTGGTGATGTAAGCTCAAGAGGGCTACATCATTTGATAAACGAAGTAGTTGATAACAGTATTGATGAAGCTTTGGCAGGATATAACGATACAGTAAATGTAACGATAAATAAAGACGGCAGCGTAACAGTAGAAGATCATGGTAGAGGAATTCCCGTTGATATTCATCCGGAAGAAAAAAAATCAGCTCTTGAAGTTGTAATGACCGTATTACACGCCGGTGGTAAGTTTGATAAAAACACTTACAAGGTTTCCGGTGGTTTACACGGTGTGGGTGTTTCAGTTGTGAACGCCTTGTCTGAATGGATGAAAGTTGAAGTGAACAGAGAAGGAAATGTTTATTATCAAGAGTACAAAAAAGGTGTTCCTCAAGCTGCAGTAAAAATTATTGGAAAAGCTAAAAAAGGTAAAACAGGCACGAGAGTAACTTTTATGCCTGACGCTGAAATTTTCCGTACAACCAAATTTAAGTTTGAGACTATCGCTGAAAGAATGCGTGAATTGGCTTATCTAAATAAAACAGTAACTATCAGAGTAAAAGACGAAGAAGAAGGTGAAGAAGAAGAATTTAGATTTAAAGGTGGATTAATTGAGTTCGTTAAATATTTAGATGAAACTAGAAATTCACTTCACAAACCAATTTATATTGAAGGTGAAAAAGAAAACACCCCGGTAGAAATAGCTTTCGAATACAGTGATGCTTATTCAGACAACATTTGCTCATATGTAAACAATATCAACACACATGAAGGTGGAACCCATTTAGTAGGATTCAGAACAGCATTGACAAGAACTTTTAATAACTATGCTGCAAAAAATAAATTAGTAAAAGAAAACAAAAAGATAACACTTACAGGTGATGATTTTAGAGAAGGTTTAACAGCGGTTATTTCTGTAAAAGTAATGGAGCCACAGTTTGAAGGCCAGACAAAAACAAAGCTTGGTAACAGTGAAGTTAAATCTGTAGTTGAGACTATTGTTGGTGAAAAGCTTTCAGAATATTTAGAAGAAAATCCTGCTGTTGGAAAGAAAATAATTGAAAAGTGTATGAGAGCTGCTGAAGCTCGTGAAGCTGCTAGAAAAGCTCGTGATTTAATCAGGAGAAAAAATGCACTTGATTCAATGCATCTGCCAGGCAAGCTTGCCGACTGTTCAATTAACGATCCTGAGCATTGTGAGATTTATATAGTTGAGGGTGACTCTGCGGGCGGATCAGCCAAGCAAGGCCGTGATAGAAGATTCCAAGCTATCCTTCCTTTGCGTGGGAAAATATTAAATGTTGAAAAAGCAAAGATCAACAAAGTGTTAGAGAATAATGAAATCAAAGCAATGATCGCTGCAATTGGAGCAGGCATAGGAGCTGAATTTGATCCGGAAAAATCTCGCTACGGAAAAATCATAATAATGACTGATGCTGACGTTGATGGTTCACACATTAGGACTTTGCTTTTGACCTTTATTTATAGGCATATGAAAGACTTGATTAATCAAGGAAAAGTTTATATTGCGCAGCCGCCCTTGTACAAAGTGAAAAAAGGACGTGAAGAAGTTTATGCTTTTGATGATAGTGAACTTGAAAAAGTATTGGAAAGAATGAGAAAGAGCAGTAAAGCAGAAGTTGACGAAGAAGGTAAACCAAAAGGTGTTGTAATCTCAAGATACAAAGGTTTGGGTGAAATGAATCCTGAGCAACTATGGGAAACAACAATGAATCCTGAAACAAGGACAGTACTTCAAGTTAACTTAGAAAGTGCAGCTGCAGCAGACAAAATCTTTGAAACTCTTATGGGTGATGCGGTTGAACCAAGAAGAGAGTTTATTGAAAAGCATGCAAAGTATGCAAACTTAGATATATAATTTTTTAACAAAATATTGAAATAATAATGGCTACTTTTTTTGAAAAAATATTACCTGTTTCTTTAGAAGATGAAATGAAATCCTCATACATCGATTACGCAATGTCTGTAATAGTTGCACGTGCTTTACCTGATGTACGAGATGGATTAAAACCAGTGCACAGAAGAGTTTTGTATGGAATGCACGAACTTGGTTTGGCATACAACAAAGCATATAAAAAATCAGCGAGAGTTGTTGGTGAAGTTCTTGGTAAATATCACCCGCATAGTGATACTGCAGTTTATGACTCAATGGTTAGAATGGTTCAGGACTTTTCACTTCGCTATCCTTTGGTTGACGGGCAAGGAAACTTCGGATCAGTTGACGGTGATGCTCCTGCGGCGATGCGTTACACTGAAGCAAGATTAAAAAGAGTCGCAGATGAAATGCTTCGCGATCTTGATAAAAACACTGTTGACTTTTCCCCAAACTTCGATGAGTCTTTGCAGGAACCTCAAGTTCTGCCTTCTTACTTACCGCAGTTATTAGTTAACGGAGCCAGTGGTATTGCTGTGGGAATGGCTACAAACATTCCACCGCATAACTTAAGCGAAGTAATTGAAGGGCTTACAAATCTTATTGACAAACCTCTTCTCTCTAATGAAGATTTAATGAAATTTGTTAAAGCACCAGACTTCCCGACAGCAGGAATAATTTACGGTTATGACGGAGTTAGAGAAGCTTACACGACAGGTAGAGGACGAATTGTAGTTAGAGCGAAGGCTAATATTGAAACATTAAAAAACGACCGTGAAAACATCGTAATTACTGAACTGCCTTATCAGGTAAACAAAGCAAACTTGATCGAAAAAATTGCTGACTTAGTACGCATCGATAAAATTAAAGATATTTCAAATATCAGAGATGAATCCGACAGAGATGGAATGAGGGTTGTGATTGAATTGAAACGCGACGCTCAACCGGCTGTTGTATTAAATCAACTTTTTAAGCATACCCAAATGCAGGTTACTTTTGGTGTTATCAATCTTGCTTTAGTTAACGGTGTTCCGAAAGTTCTAACTTTAAAAGAAATGATGCAGCATTTCCTTGATCACAGAATGGAAGTGTTGATAAAGAGAACAAAGTACGAACTTGATGCTGCGGAAAGAAGAGCACACATTTTAGAAGGTTATATAATTGCTCTTGATAATATTGATGAAGTAATCGAAACAATTAAAAAGTCGAGAGATGTTGATACTGCAAAAACAAACTTGATGCGCAAATTCAAGCTTTCTGAAATTCAAGCTAAAGCAATTTTGGATATGCGTCTTCAAAGATTGACAGGACTTGAAAGAAAGAAAATAGAAGACGAATACAAAGAAGTAATTAAGTTAATCGAAAAATTAAAAGGCATTTTGGATAGCGAAACAAAAAGAAACAAGATTATTAAAGATGAACTTATTGAATTAAAAGAAAGATACGGCGACGATAGAAGAACAGACATTGTTTACAACACCGTTGAATTTTCTTTAGAAGACGTTATCGCAGAAGAAGATGTAGTTGTAACCATTTCTCACAAAGGATTTATTAAAAGATTCCCGGTTAGCGGTTACAGAAGACAAGGCCGTGGCGGTAAAGGTGTAACCGGGGCCGGAACCAAAGATGAAGACTTTATAGAACATATGTTTATCGCTTCTACGCACCAGTATATAATGTTCTTTACCGACAAAGGTAAATGCTACTGGCTCAAAGTTCATGAGTTGCCTGAAGGCGGTAGAGCAACAAGAGGCCGTTCAATTTTAAACTTGATAGAAAAAGAAAAAGATGAAAAGATTACTGCTTTTGTAAGTGTAAAAGAATTTGGCAACGACAGATTTATTATGATGGTCACTGAACAAGGTACAATTAAGAAAACAGTTCTATCTGCTTATTCAAATGTAAGACGTGGCGGGATTAACGCTATTAACCTAGTTGAAGGTGACAGATTAGTTGAAGTAAAATTAACTGAAGGAAATAATGATATAGTCATCGGAACAAGAAAAGGTATGGCTATAAGATTTAACGAGCAAAACGTTCGTGATATGGGTAGAACAGCTACAGGTGTTAGAGGTATTAAGCTTGACAGCGATGACATTGTGATCGGTGCTATTGTTGTGAGAAGAGAAGCAACATTACTGGTTGTAACCGACAAAGGTTACGGAAAACGTAGCAACCTGTCGGATTACAGAATTACAAACCGTGGCGGAAAAGGTGTAATAACTGTACGCACAGGTGAAAAGAACGGTAACCTAATCGCTATGATGGAAGTAAACGACAAAGATGAGCTTGTAATTATTTCGAACAAAGGAATGGTTATAAGGCAAAGTGTTAAAGACTTACGTGTAATGGGTAGAGCAACACAAGGTGTAAGAGTTATTCGCTTAAATGAAGGTGACTCAATTGCCGATATCGCTAAAGTTGTTGTTGAAGACGATGATGAAAACAAACAAGAAGAAGAACAAGTATTATAATTTTAGATTAGTGTCATTCCGGACTTGATCCGGAATCTATTTTTGAAGCCCCGGCTACTACCGGGGTTTTTTTA
>JANQIV010000239.1 GCA_028282005.1 Melioribacteraceae bacterium
TGAAAAAAGAGAAGCTATGCGCAAGACAGCTGTGAGGCTGGCTAACGAAAAGAAAAAACATGATGTAGTTTACGTGGAAAAAACTAAAATAAATTTTAATCATCCTCTGATTTATCTTTTGATCATTCTGCTAGGAGCTGTTACATATTATTACACATTATATCAGAGCAACTCACCATGGCTAATTGATCAATTTAACGGTTCGTATACTATTGACGGAAGACTAAATGAAAAGGAATTCGGATCACAAGAAAAGTTAAATACTAGTACCGAAAGTAAAGTTGATCTAAAAATTCCTAATGTTGGAAAAGTTGAGATAGAAGAACGCACTGAGATACGTGCTGTTACCCAAACTAAAGACGAAAGCAGAATTTTATTAAACTTTGGTAAAATAAATATATTGACGGGTACCTCTCCCAAAGGATTGATAATCAGAAGCGGAAAGTTTGAAGTTATTGATGGCGGCAGTAACTCCAATATTTCTATTGATGTTAAAGGCAATCTTGATATACGGGTTAACAGGGGCTTTGTGGAAATTAAAGTAGATAATAACTCTATCTTTTTAATTTATGAGCATGAAAGTTTTTGTAAAATAGGAAAACTTCCCGATATTCCGTTTAACATAAACTCCAGCAGAATAATAAGAAGAGAACTAGTAAATTACCAATACAATAATGGTGGATATAATTCAATACTTAAAATTCTGGAACATGCAACAGAGACAGACGCCATTAGCTTATGGCATCTTTTAAGCAGAACTGATAAAGTAGAACGAGAGCTTGTTTTAGACTGGCTTGTGGAAAGATTTCCTTTACCAAACGGAGTTCCGAGAAATAATGTTTTAAATCTTGTCCCAAATGATCTAAAGAAATATTTTGAAGAAATCGAATGGCAGATTTAACTCAACTTTTTCAATTCTTTTTTACCCATTCTTTTTGACTTAAACAATTCCAACTTTTTTCCGATAATTAAATAAGACAGCAAGTATGAGAGGTGTAAAATGAAAGAAGGCTTGTTATTAATCGAATTATTGGAAGTGATGGATGAAAAGGAACAAAATGAAATTTTAGATCTCCTTAGTAATCAAAAAAGCAATGAATTAAAAGAAACATTAATCAAAATACTCAAGAAATATAAAGAGAATCTCTCTTATCTATTTTAGTTCTTTTAATAAATAATTGATATACCATTATAGCTTTACTTCCCCTTAATTTTTATCTTGCCTAGCAAGTTTTCAATTGTATGCTCTATAGTTAAATGAAATCATTAATTATTGTTTTATCAGTATTTTTTACACTCTTAAATGCAAGTACGGTTGTTAAAGATTCCGCTCCCCGGAAACAAGTTCAAGAACTACGAAGAAGAATAAGTGAAAGAAACTTTTCTTTTGAAATTCCTCAATTCACAAAAGTTAGATCTGTAGAAATTATTAAAGGCTCACGTGATACGTTGGCAGTAACTTTTAACAAGGCATTTTCATTTCAATCATTTAATAACAAAAATGTTGACTTAATAAAAAAGGAAATCGGCAGCATATTTAATTCAGGTAGAAAAAAATATTTAGTCAAAGTTTATACTCTTGGACACACAATTCAAGAATTAATACCAAATTTCTTTAAAACTAAAAAAGATAAAAATAGAATTAACTTAGACTTTAAAAGGCCCAAGCCAATTATTCAAAAAGTTGACGAACTCTATGTCCCATTTAAGGGGTTTGATGAGAAAAATATTGTATTGTGGCACAGCCACGGATGGTACTATGATCACCACGAGAAACGATGGGAATGGCAGCGCCCAAGGCTTTTCCAAACGGTCGAAGATTTAGCCTCAACAGCATTTACAATTCCTTTTTTAATACCGATGCTTGAAAATGCCGGGGCAACGGTTTTTGTTCCACGTGAAAGAGATTTTCAAACAAACGAAATTATCTTAGATAACGATGTAAAAAACTCAGGCTATTCTGAGACGGGCATTTGGGAAATCAATAACGAGAGCGGTTATCTTTACGAAAATAAATTTTATCAAATCTATGAGAATCCTTTCAGTAAAGGGACAAGCGCTTACACTTACTCAAAAGATAAAGAAACGGCAACTGTAACATGGCTACCTTTTTTTACCGAAGCGGGATACTACTCAGTTTATATAACTTATGAAGCTTCTGCCGAAAATGTTGATGATGCCTCTTATACAGTTTATCACTCAGGTGGAAAAACCGAGTACAAAATAAATCAACAAATTGGCGGGAACAAATGGTTGTATCTCGGTAAATTCAAATTTAAGGAAGGACAGAATAAATCTATTGGCAGTGTAGTCCTCTCGAATAAGAGTAAAAATATTTTGAGAAAAGTTTCTGCTGATGCAGTCAGATTTGGAGGAGGGTATAGCCAGGTTGTTAAAGATGGAAGTGTAAGTGAAAAGCCCAAATTTTTTGAAGCAAGTAAATACTACTTGCAAATGATGGGTGTTACGGACAGCCTTGTTTATAACATTAATGAAGATACTAGTGATTATGTTGATGATTATCAAAGCAGGCCTGAGTTTGTAAACTATTTAATGGGATATCCAAATGGCCCAACTGCTGATTCCTCAAAAGGTTTGGGCATTCCAGTAGATCTTTCAATTGCTATTCATACTGATGCCGGCATTTCTGATTCTGATACCACTATTGGTACAATGGCTATTTATAGTTACCGCGACAAAGATGATAGTTTATATTTCCCCAATGGTATTTCAAGATTAACAAATAGAGATTATGCAGATTTAGTTCAAACACAGGTAGTTGAAACAATCCGCAAAAAATATGACAGAATTTGGAATAGGCGATTTTTATTTGATTCAAAATACAGTGAAGCTTTCAGACCAAATATTCCTTCAATGATATTGGAAGTTTTAGCTCACCAGAATTTTAAGGACATGAAGTTTTTCCATGATCCAAGATTCCGGTTCGATGTGGCGAGGTCAATATACATAGGGATGTTGAAGTTTTTGGCCGAGCATTACCAATTTGAATATTCTGTTCAGCCTCTTCCGGTAACACACTTTAAGGCGGAATTTTATAAAGGAAACAATGTACTGTTAACCTGGAAACCGCAATACGATTTTATTGAAAAATCATCAGCTCCGGAAGCATACATAGTTTATACAAAAATCAATGACGGTGGATTTGATAATGGTATTTTAGTTTATAACAACAAACATTTAGTAGAAGAGATAAATGAAAATGATATATATAGTTTTAAAGTTGTTGCAGTAAACAGGGGTGGAAAAAGCTTTCCGTCAGAAATTCTTTCAGCTTCGTTTGTTGAAGACAGTTCACCAATATTAGTTATCAACGGATTCAATCGGGTCGCTGGACCTCAAATTATTGACGAAACTAACTTTAAGGGTTTTTTAGCATCACAGGATTTTGGTGTTCCGTATTTATACGATACTCACTTTACCGGTGAGCAATATAACTTTAATCCTTATTCCAAATTTTTGCATAATGATTCACCAGGACATGGCGCAAGCAAATCAAATTTTGAAAATCAAATAATTGCAGGTAATTCTTTCGACTATCCATTTATACATGGACAAGCAATTAATGATTGCGGTTACTCTTTTGTATCAATGAGTGATGAAGCAGTGATGGATGATCCGGTGTTTTTAGATAAGTATAAAATGATTGATTTAATTTACGGAGAAGAAAAAGAAACACATTGGCCTTCATCTTATGCAGATTCTTTATTGAAAACTCAGTACAAAATCTTGCCCAATAAATTGAAAAGCAAATTGGACCGCTATTTGAAAAAAGGCGGGAACCTCTTTATTTCGGGGGCTTACATTGCTTCTGATATTTTCATTAATGATTCACTAAATTCAAGAAAGCACAAGTCTGTTGAACAGAAATTCAAGTACAAATTTGCTTCAAACTATGCTTCCTCAAATGGAAAAGTGATTTACTCTGATCCCGATTTTAATTTTGGAATTGATCCGATTGAATTTTGCACTTTTCATAATGACAGCATTTATGCAGTTGAAGCACCCGATGGTTTATTGCCAACAGGAGATTCAAAAACCATTTTGCGATACAGTGAAAATAACATCAGTGCAGGTATTGCTCACAAAGGCAAATATGGTATTGTGGCATTTGGATTCCCTTTTGAAACTATCCTAGCAAGAGAGCACAGGAAATTACTAATGCAAAAAGTTATCGATTATTTTAGGATCGATGAATAAAAAACCTTCTAATTACCAACTTCTATCAATCTATATTTTTACAAACCACTGATAATGCAATCTTAATTTAATTACATATTTTAATTTATTATTTTAAACAGTTATTAATTTATCAAAATAATTTAACAATTATTAGTGAGGTGCCGATGCCTATTTATAATTGTCACATCCACATATTTACAATTGACCACGTACCCGAAAACTTTTTGCCTTTTAAAATTCCATTACTTATGAAAGTAAAATTTTTAAGAGGATTAGTGACCAAAATATTGAGAAATATATTGCCATTAACTGATCGCGATTTATTAGACCGATATGCAAATTTTATTGACATTTCTTATGAGCAATCCCAAGAAACAGTTTTTAATAAGATTCATGGCTATTATCCTAAAGACACGAAATTCATTGTGCTGCCAATGGATATGGAATTTATGAGCGCCGGTAAAGTAAAAATTAGTTTGGAGCAGCAACATGCGGATTTAGCAACTTTAAGAAAAAAATACTCTGAGAATATTGTTCCTTTTGTAGCAGTGGATCCGAGAAGAGAAAATATTTTACCAATGGTAAAAAAATTAGTCGAAGAAGAAAATTTCAAAGGGATAAAAATTTATCCTCCCCTTGGCTATTACCCAACTGATGAAAGACTTTATCCGGTTTATGAATATGCCGAAAAGAACAAACTCCCCATTATGAGTCACTGTTCAAGAGGCGGCGTTTGGGATAAAAGAAAAATTACCGATGTCATGCTCACACACCCTATTTCCAGAGCAAAGTTAGAAAAGAAAAAACCAAAAGAATTTACTGATTACTATACCGATCCGGATAATTACGTTGAAGTAATGAACAAATTCCCCGAACTTAAAATTTGTCTTGCCCACTTAGGGGGTAGCGAAGAATGGGAAAGTTACTTAAATGATCCTTGGCAGCATAATTTAAAAAACCAAAAGAAATCATGGCTTTCTAAAATTACCGATATGATTAAGTCTGAAAAGTATCCGAATCTTTACACAGATATTTCTTATTCAATTCTTGAAAAGACTGAGCATTTCGCACTTGTAAAAGTTTTGCTTCAAGATAAAAACTTAAGAGAGAAGATTTTATTTGGCTCAGATTTTTACATGGTTGAGAGTGAAAAAATAAGGGAAAGAAAAATTTCAATGCTATTAAGAGCATACTTAGGAGATAATCTGTTTTTCCAAATAGCTGAAAATAATATAGTCAATTATCTTAACTAAAGATCGTGATTTATTAGCGGTTTCATTTTGTAATACGTTGAAGTCTTTTTATCTTTATGGATAATTTTATTTTCTATATGGAGTTACCATGAAAAAAATACTACTCACAATTTTAGTTATTTTAATTACAGTTTCTTGCACACAAAAAGAACCGTTACCTGAAAACGCTTTCGACGAAGTAAAATCACTTTATAAAGAAAAAAAATATCAAGAGTCATTAGAGTTATTGACTAGGGTGATTGAAGAGCAAGGTGCTGATTACAGTAAAGTAAATTACAAATTCAATATTTTCAAAAAACTTGAAATGCACAAAGAGGCATTACAAGCTGCAATAGAAAAAGAAAAACTTTCTGAAAGAAAATCACCTTGGAGAAGCATGGATATAACATACAGCTATCTAATGCTTGACAATACAGAAGATGCAATGATATGGTTTGAAGATGCCGTTGAAAGAGGCTTCAAAGCATTGAGCATTTTTGAAGAAGAGCCTTATAACAAGCTTACCGCACTGGATGGTTTTGAAGAACTTGAAAGAAGAATTAAAGACTTGATTGGTATCGACAAACCCGCAAAAGATTTTACTTTAACTACCTTGGAAGGTAATGAATTCACACTTTCAAAAATGAAAGGCAGCGTGGTTATGATAGATTTTTGGGCAACTTGGTGCGGACCTTGCCGTAGAGAAATTCCAAACCTAGTTAAGATTTATGATGAATATAATGATCAAGGATTCGAAATAATCGGTATAAGTTTCGATGCAAAAGATGAACTGCAAACAATAAAAGATTTTATGAGCGAATACGGAATGAAATGGCAAGTTACTTACAGCGGGGATGAATGGTACGATGAAACCGGAAAATTATACGGTGTAAACTCTATCCCCTCAGTTTGGCTTGTTGACAAAGAAGGGAACCTCCGCTACTTTGATATTCACGGCGAAGAATTGAAAGAAAAAATTTCAGAACTCGTAGCAGAAAAAATTTAACCTCATCAAAGCGGGAAACTTTCCCGCTTTTCTTTTATATTTACTTAATCATTCACCAAATCAAGAAAACAAAAATGGAAAACGTAATTGTTGTTGACCATCCGATTTTAAAACATTCACTTACTATTTTGCGGGACAAAAATACTGCGACCGATACCTTCCACCGGCACTCGGCTATGGTTTCGCAAATTATTATTTTAGAAGCCATTAAATCCATCGAACCTGATATAATAAAAGTTGAGACTCCACTTGAAATTACCGACGGATTCAAACTTCGTGAGTCTATTGTATTTGTACCGGTTTTAAGAGCCGGATTAGCTTTGCTTGAAGCTGCAAAAAATTTTCTCCCATTTTCATCTGTTGGATTTATCGGGCTTGAAAGGGATGAACAGACAGCAAAAGCACGAGAGTATTACAAAAAATTCCCAAAAGATATTGCTGAGAAAATTGTCATCGTACTTGACCCAATGCTGGCAACCGGCGGATCAATGCTGGATACTGTAAATGCTGTAAAATTAGCCGGTGCAAAGGACATACGTGCAGTTTGCGTTGTTGCAGCTCCGGAAGGAATTCAACGATTACAAGAAAACCACCCCACTATAAAAATATTCACCGGTGACGTAGATTCCCACTTAAATGAACAAAAATATATTGTTCCCGGTTTGGGCGATTTTGGGGATAGATACTTCGGAACATAAACGCTAAATATTTCATGTACATTTCTCGATTATTAATAAAAAACGAGTGAACAAGAATGTTTGGCAATTTTAAAGTTTTTATGGTTTTCGGTTTGGGAAGTATAATTGCATTTGTATTATTAATGTACGTATTCAGGGGCGGGCCGTCAGGAGTAAAACATGCAGATGCGTTTTCCGAGTTAACTACTCTTTTCAATGTTCAACAAATGAACTTTGCCTCAGAGGGTTTTTACTGTAGCAAAACTGAACAAATTAAAAAGTATATCGATATTGGCTCAAGTTTCTATACCTACTTTATCACACCGGAAGAGTATTTTTTGAACGAAGACGAGCAAATTGAAAACATACCACAAAAATTCCGTGATATGGCGTATGTAGATTTTACAGGATTTAGAATCGTTGCTGTATGCAATATTGATTCAGATGATACTTTTGATGTGTGGACTGTTGATCACAAACATAATTTTGTTCATGTAGTTGATGATGAAAAAGATTAAAAGAATCATTTCAGATAAAAAGGTTTGTCATTCTGAGGAGCGAAGCGACGTGAGAATCTATTTTGGAACTTCATAATAGATTTCTCCCCCGGTAAAAACCGGAGGAGAAATGACTAATTTTGTTTTTGAAATTAAATCGAAAACACCCTACTATTTTTCTAATTCAATAAATCTTCCCGGCGTCCAAGGAGCACCAAGTTTATTTAGTTCATCTTCCAGCTTTTTAATTTCATTATTCAGTAAATTTTTCATTGAGCTTTCAACTTCTAAATAATCTTCTTTTGCTACAGCATAGTTATCACGAATTGTTTGTGTCGGAGCTGAAGTAGTTCTCCAAAGCTCATACATAATAGTACCAAGCCTTGCTTCAACAGTTGGTGTTGTTTCGATTGCACGGCTAGCTAATGATGCATCTCTTCTTAGCTTACGAGTTAAAACGTTAAGTTCTGTTTCAATGCTGTAAGCTTGGTCAAGCAATGTTATCGGTGCTTTGTCAGTATTTTTAATTGCGACTTTTATGTGTTTAACTTTTTCTTTTAGTTCACCCAATGTTTTTACCGAACCTTCAATAGCTCTGTTCAACTTTGATAAATCTCTTTGGAAAGCAACCAATTCTTTTATTCCTGCTGTTGTGCGCGCTCCTTTTTCCAATAACTTAACTGTAAACTCTTGTGAGATTCCCAAGTCTGTTGCAACTCCATCAATAACTTTTGAAACTGAAACTGTATATTTACCAGGTTCAGCAAGTAAGCCGCTCGGAGATTCATTTTTTGGATTTGCCGGATCTGATGAGCTGTATCTTAAATCCCATGTAACTCTTTGAATACCTTTGCTGGTTTTACCTTTTAGCTTTCTAACAACATTCCCGTTTCCGTCTTCAACAGTGAATAACAAATATGGATCAAACTGATCATCTTCAGCCCTTAATGCATCGTGAGTTGGGAAAGGAACAGGCTTGTTATTTTTAATTAATTCTTTTTCTTTTTTCTGCCTGATATCTTTTAGTGATTTAACAGATTCTTTCAAATAGAATGTAAATGTAGCACCGTATGGAGGATTCTTAGCAGTGTAAAACGCTTCACCCTGAGATGATTTATTTGTACCACCAAATGGTCGTGTTTCAATATAAAGTAATGCATCCTTGACAGGGAACATGTGATAATCTTTTGCAAGGGTTTCTTTCGAAACTTCTCTTAATGGTGAGTAATCGTCAAGTACATAAAATCCTCTACCGAAAGTACCGAGAACTAAATCATTTTCTCTTTCCTGAATGTCCATATCGCGAACAGCAATTGTTGGTACTCCTGCTTTTAATTGAATCCAGTTTTTACCCTCATCAATTGTAAAGAATACGCCGAACTCAGTACCAGCAAATAACAAGTTTGGATTTACAGGATCTTGCTGCAAACTATAAACTGATCCACGTTCCGGTAAATTACTCGAGATCGATTTCCAAGATTTACCTTTGTCGCTGCTTTTCAAAACGTATGGTTTGAAATCACCTCTTTTGTGATTATTGAATGCCGCATAAACTACATTTTCATCATGAAGTGATGCTAATACAAAATTCACATAAGTGGTTTCAGGTACATTTGCAAACTTAGAAACTTTAGTCCATGTTTGACCTGTGTTTTCTGTAACTTGAATCAATCCGTCATCTGTACCAACGTAAATCAATCCTTCTTTTATTGGCGATTCATCAAGCGCTACAATATTACCATATTGAGAAGTCGATTTATTTTTTGAAACAGCATCAACACTCCAAATCTTTCCCATTACTTCTAATTTGTTACGGTCAAGTTGTCTTGTTAAATCAGGACTAACTTTTGTCCAGCTATTTCCTTTATCTTCACTTTTGAATAAAAAGTTAGCAGCAAAATAAAGGCGTGCATTTTTATGCGGACTTATAATTAATGGAGTATCCCAATTCCAGCGGAACGGTTTTTCATCTTTTGCTTCTTGTGGCTTGATGCCTATTTTTTCACCGGTTACTTTGTCATATCTCATTAACCAGCCGTATTGTGACTGCGTATAAACAGTATTCGGATCAGTTGGATCAGCAACTGCTTCATAACCATCACCACCATTTGTTATGAACCAATCTGAATTTACGATTCCGGCAGCACTTACTGTTCTTGAAGGCCCCCCCATACTATTGTTATCTTGTGTTCCGCCATAGATGTAATAAAATGGTTCTGAGTTATCTGCTGAAACTTTATAAAACTGTGTGATTGGTAAATTAGCTTTGAAAGCCCATGTTTTTCCCCAGTCGTGAGTTTCATAAATTCCACCGTCTCCGCCAATGTAATAATGTCCTGGGTATTGAGGATCAGCCCAGAAAGCATGATCATCAACATGTCTGTGTTTATTGCCCAAACGGGTCCATGTTTTTCCACCGTCATTAGTTACCTGTGTCCAAGTATCCATGGAATAAACTCTATTCTTATCAAACGGATCAGCAAAAATTTCATTATAATACTGCGGGCTTCTCGACATCATTTTACTCATTTTTTTCCATGAAGCACCACGGTCAGTCGATCTGAAAAAACCACCTTTATCATTTGCCGCTTCAACTATTGCATAAATATAATCCGGGTCAACTGGGGAAATAGCTAAACCGATTCTTCCAACATCACCACCAGGTAAACCTTTTGATAATTTCTCCCAAGTCTCTCCTGCATCTACAGATTTATAAATTGCGCTTTCGGGCCCGCCGTTTATCAAAGTCCAAACTCTTCTTCCTCTTTGATACGAAGCTGCGTAAAGAACTTTATTGTCTCTGGGGTCCATTACTATATCTGTTACACCGGTGTGTTTACTAATCTCTAAAGAAAGCTTCCAAGTTTTACCACCGTCAGTAGTTTTGTACAATCCTCTGTCCCCGCCTTCACTCCATAAAGGGCCTTGTGCAGCGACATAAACAACATCCGAATTTTTAGGATCTACAATTATTTTCCCGATGTGTTCAGAATTTTTCAAACCAACTTTTTTCCAATTCTTTCCACCATCGGTTGATTTATATAACCCATCTCCGTAACCAACACTTCTCTGGCTATTGTTTTCACCGGTACCAAGCCAAAGGATATTATGATTATTTGGGTCCATAGTTATACAACCAATTGAGTAAGATCCATATTTATCGAAAATGGGTTGCCATGTTGTTCCATTATTTTCCGTTTTCCATACGTTACCCGAACTAACGGCAACGTAGTACTCATAAGGTTTATCAGGATTAACTGCAAAATCTCCAATACGTCCTGAAGTAAACGCCGGCCCAACATTTCTAAATTTCAGCCCGCTAAATGTTGATGAGTTTAATGAATCATCTTTTTTATTCTTTTCGTCAGCAAAGTCCGTACTAAACATGAATAAAACTAAAAACAACAACGAAAGTATTTTTTTCATTTTTCCACCTTGTAGTTTTATAAAAGATTAAATGAAAGAGGATATTTTAATTGTGATAAAATATCTTTTTGAGGGTAATTTTTTGAAGTAAAATTGTTTAAAAGATTCAACTTTTTATTCTTTCGATCCGGGTTTAATTCCGTGGTTCTTTAAAAAGTCTTCGTATTTTTCAGAAATTATTTTTTTTAAGTTATCTAATTCTTCTTTAAATTTATTCAGGAATACATCTCCGCCATGCTGAAAATAATATTCCGCATACAACTCCAAATACTTCAAAGTATGAGAAGAAATAAATCTGAATGATAACTCAGAATTCTGATCTAAATTATTCAATTTATTTTCTTCATTCGGCCTAATCATATCTTCTTCATCAAGTACTGAATAATTATCAAAGTTCTTATTAATCTCTTTATGTGACGACCAGGCTTTCGCTAGCTCAAACAATGAATTCAAAATGTTTTTAACATCGTATTCTTTTTGTGATTTATAATTTTCAACCGCTTCTTTTTTTATAAGTTCTTCAGAATCAATTTTTAATTTCTCGAGTAAATCGAGAAGATCAATTTCTTTTTGAGTTTTTCCGGCAATATCTTTGAATTTGTGGTGAATCTGTTCATCAAAAATTATGTCGCAATCGCCATTAATGCCGCTTTCAAGCAACAGATTAATTATTTCTTCTTTTTGACCGGGGTATTTTCTTTCTAAGTATTCGCTTGTGTAAATGAAATCATTTTCACATTCGTTTGGGTCATCAACTAAACTAATTAAATATGATTTTAGTTTGAGGAGTGTATAGAAAAGGTCATTATTTTCAGCTGACATATTTTCCTATTAAATTTGCCACAAAATAAGATTATTAAAAAATTTTAGCAAATTTATATAAAAAACAAA
>JANQIV010000247.1 GCA_028282005.1 Melioribacteraceae bacterium
CTTTATAATATGCATCAAAATTATTGCTGTTTATTCTAATTGTGTTGGAAAAATGGTTTACAGCTTTGTTGAACATGTCATCTGCTTTTTCTTCCATGCTTATTGAAGCAAAGCTGTTACTTTTATAGATGTCTTTAACGAATTTGTTTAATGACTCTTCCAACAATTGCCTATTGTAAAACCCTCTATTATTACGCTCAACAAATAAATCAAAATCTGCAATCATACTGTTATCATATTCGTAATACCCTCTTTCATGCAATTTGGCAAGCTCAAAATGTGCTTCTTCAAAATCATTGTCTATCTCTAAAATCTCGTAGTACTGGTGTTCAGCTTTTGACAAAGCTTCTCTATCAAAAATATTAATCTTAAACGCCTTTTTATGCATATCTGCCATAAGCAATCTATAATCAATATTGGTCGGATTCATTTTAATACCGTCGTAGAGGTGGCGGCGTCCGCTGTTAAGAAGATTTGCAGAGTTGGTTTTAGAATACATTTTTGCCAACCAGTAATGAGCACTGTCAATTTTTTCCCATCTAATCGACAGCTTTAGCAAATCTTTGGCTGAGGAAGTATCCCCGATTTCCAGGGCACTTACTGCCCTTTGATAATAGGTAGAATCTTGTGAAAAGATCAAAACAGAAAAAAGAGAAAAAAGCAAAAGGAATAATCTAATCATGACTGCCTCCTAATACTTATGTATTAAAAAAAACAGATTTATACTAATTCTTTATTCCCGAAAACCCTCTTTCACAACCTTGATGATAACAAAATTAAGCTTTATTCTTTTGCATTGAAAGAAAAATCGTGGGGGATTAAATTAAGAGATAACTATTATGACTACATGAATGTTGTTACTGTTTTCATCTCCAATATAAAAATGTAGAGTTAGTTACATTTTGTTTTTTCAGCTTGTCGGTAATTTTTATTTCCAGTACATACAAACCCGGGTTATATTCATTCATATCAAGCTCAAGATAAACTTGCGGATTCCTTTCACTGGTTCTGTAACTAGATAAAAGAGTAATTTTTTTCTTTTCCTCTTTGACACCAATTACATCCAAGAAAGAATTGACTGCACTCACAATTCCGCTTGATTCTTCTTCGTATTCTTTAATAGTTATTTCCTGCTCAAAGTTTGTGAAATTGTCTTCATATAATTCCAGGTTATAAACTTCATAGTATATATATAACGGAGTGTCGCCCGAGAAAGCATTTGTCGGGTTGGGCAGGATTTCAATTTCATTTCGTTTGATTGTTGCACCTTCGTGTTCGGCATTATTTATATTTGCAGCAAGAATAATATCACTGATCATTAAAGATTCACCGCTGAAATCTTTTGCTTTGAAATCGCTTTTATAGGCTGATACTCCTTTATCTCTCAAGCGGATTAACTCAAATGCAAAATTGCCTGAATCGGGCTCTATATTTAACGGCACAGTGTTTACGAAAAAAGTGTACTTGTTATCGATGGTAATTTTGTTGTCTAGCTCCAATCCTTTAAGTGAATTTCTTGTTTCAAAAATAGGGTTAAATAAATCATCAAAAAGAAAAACACCGTATTTATGCCTGTATGCGAATTTGTTATTGTAAACTACACCGTCTCTTTTGTCGATTGCGTAATTAACATAAATATCTGTTTTGTTATTATCGAAGTTTTTCATCTGGTAGGAATTATGATTTACTTCGAATATTGGACCTTCAAATGACGGGGTAAAATCATCCGGTATCATTTTTCTTAATCCGCCTTCAACCAGCAATTGTGTATCCATGTTTATAGGTGATTTTGGTGCAAATCTGCCGGTTGGTCCTAAAAACGGAGGTGAATTATTAAAGACATAATTACCGTTCATAAACAGGCTTTCAAAAGCCAGCGATAAATTTCCGTAATCCCATATTTCAGCTTTTACAAAGTTATTGCCAAAAGAAACCAATTCAAATGATTCATAATCGCTAAAATCATTACTTGGTAAATCAGTCATATTGATGGTGGAATTAACCTGTGTAATTTTACCGGGATAACCGTAACGGATAAATATTTCGCCCCTGTCGGAATTCCATCCTCTTATATTCATCCTGGGAATGCTGAAATGTAAATTAGCATAGACCAGCCTTGTAAAATGTTCAAGCATCCTTTCATTGTATTCTGTAAGGTATAACGGGTCCTTGCTTTTCACATAAGAAGCTATAAACTCTTTGGTTTCATCATCTTCTTCCAAACCGAACTTTTTCAGCATATCATCAAAGAATATTTCGTGAATGGATTCGCTTGTAAATATAGCCCGCTCTTCTTCGCCCATTAGTTCTAATGCTTTTGAATAAACTTCCGAAGCTTTTTCAAATTTATTCCCCCGGCAGTAAAGAAAACCTAAATACAGCATTCCATCTAAGTTGAGGGATTCTTCTTTGAAAGCATTCTTTAAAACTTTAATTGCCTTATTATATTCCCCGGCATAGGAA
>JANQIV010000257.1 GCA_028282005.1 Melioribacteraceae bacterium
TTTCCGCCTACAACAGAAGCGCCGGTCACTTTTTTCATTGCAGCAGCAGCATCACCGCTACCTGTTTTTGATATTTCTTCAGCACTTATTGCATCACTAACTGAAATAGACTTTTGCCTTTTTGCCAACAATGCAGCTTCTGTATTTGTTACGGACTGAGCTGTAATAACCACTTCCTCGGTTTCAAAAGTCTCAGTTTCCATTGTGATGTCTATTTTTGTTACCTCTCCGGCTTCTACGACAACACCTGTAACTTTTTTCTTAGCATAACCAATACTTGAGAAAATTATGTTATAAGTTCCGGCCGGAATACCTACAATCAAGTAATTACCATCAATATCTGTAGCAGCACCATAAGTAGTAGCTTCAAGCAAAACGTTAGCCCCAATCATTCCACCACCAAATTCACCGTCAACAACAATACCGGAAACTTTTCCTGTAGATTGAGCTGATATTGATGTAATTAAAATAAGTGAAAAAATAAACGTTGTAATTAAGTACTTTGTTTTACGCATAAGTCTGGGCGTACTCGTAGTTTGTTTAAATTGCATTTATCTCTCCTCCCAAAGAAATAATTAAATGTGTATCGAAAGTTAATTGCGGGATGTTAACTGTCTGTTAAGGCAATGTTAAAGAAATGTTAACTTTGTTTTAATCTCAAAAGACGTATCAATCTTTTATGGTTGAAGTGACTTATCTTTATGCTAAAAGGTCTTGTTTATCCCAGGAAATAAACGAATTTTTTATGAATTCTGTTGTCATTAAATGAGCTTCAGAGCTCGAGCTATTTATTTCAATTGGTTCACCAAAAGAAATTTTAACTTCTTTGCTTATATCAATTTTCCCGAATTCTTTTATCATTTTCCCATTAGGCCAAGCGTCTGAAAGAATGGAGATCGGGATAACTTTTACACCGTTTCTTTGAGCAAGCTTTACTCCAAGTGTGTTGAAGTTGCTAAGCTCAACCTTACTGCTCCTCGTTCTTTGCGGAAAGATAATAATAGATACACCGGATCTTAATCTTTCAGCACCTTCTTCCAAAACAATTTTTAAATCTTCTCTCGGGTTGCTTCTTCCAACAACTATCGGATACCTGGCTTTACTTACAGGTCCAAACAAAGGATATGTTGTTAATTCTTTTTTCATCACAAAACAAACTCTCATGAGTGGCTGAATAATACTTGGAAGAACAACTGTTTCCAAAGTGCTCATATGGTTAGCAACAAATACAACTGGATCATTATTGTTTCTCAAATTATCTATACCGGTTATATGAAATTTTACTCCCACCTTTTCAAGCGATCTTAAAATATCATATGACGAAGCTGACCAATTAAATCTGTCATAAATATTGAATTTTGTTTTGAGATTAGAATAGGAAACAATGAAGGTAAACTTTGAATAAAATCTAAAAGAAGCTGAGAATAATGATTTCTTGTATTGTGAATCCGGTGTTTTGTAATCATCGGATTCAAAAATAAAAGGATATTTTTTGTGATTAAATTTCATATTGATAAGATATGATAAAACAAAAAAACCTCAAAGCAAAGCTTCAAGGTTTTGTGACCCCAAGGGGATTCGAACCCCTATTACCGCCGTGAAAGGGCGAGGTCCTAACCATTAGACGATGGGGCCAGCATTTGCACGCCAGAGAGGATTCGAAC